>JBKJXG010000131.1:0-4954 GCA_046716525.1 Solirubrobacterales bacterium | reverse complement strand
CGTTCATGGTCGCCTTCGCGGCCGGATGTGGCGGCGATGACGATGACGACTCCGGTGCCGTCGCAGAAAGCGCAGCGCTTTCGGAGCTCGGCGAGGGCGAGGGCGAGGTCAACCTGATCGCCTGGGCAGGCTACGTCGAGGACGGCTCGACCGATCCCAAAGCGGACTGGGTGACCGACTTCGAGAAGGAGACCGGCTGCCAGGTCAACGTCAAGGTCGGCGCCAGCTCCGACGAGATGGTCCAGCTCATGCGCACGGGCCAGTACGACGCGGTCTCGGCTTCGGGCGATGCGACCACACGCCTGATCGAAGGCGGCGACGTGGACCCGGTCAATACGGATCTGATTCCCAACTACGCCGACGTCTACGAGGCGCTCAAGGACCAGGACTTCAACAGCGTCGACGGCCAGATGTACGGAGTTCCGCATGGCCGCGGATCGAACCTGCTCATGTACGACCCCGACGAGGTCAAGCCCGCGCCCACGTCCTGGGACGTCGTCTTCGACAACGCCGGCGATTACAGCGGCAAGGTCACGGCCTATGACAGCCCGATCTACATCGCCGATGCGGCGCTGTATCTGCGTGAACACCAGCCCGAGCTCGGGATCGAAGATCCGTACGAGCTCGATCAGGAGCAGTTCGACGCAGCGCTCGAGCTACTCAAGGCCCAGAAGGAGCACGTGGGCGAGTACTGGTCCGACTACACCAAGGAGATCCAGGCCTTTGCAAACGGCGATTCGTCCGTGGGCACGACCTGGCAGGTGATCAACAACTTGCTCGCCGCCGAGGGCGAGCCCGAAGAGGTGGTGCTGCCCGAAGAGGGAGCGACCGGCTGGTCGGATACGTGGATGATCAGCTCGGAAGCTGCGAATCCCAACTGCGCATACCTGTGGATGGATCACATCATCAGCCCGGAGGCGAATGCCGCCGTGGCCGAGTGGTACGGAGAGGCGCCCTCGAACGAGAAATCGTGCGATCTCACCGCTGATCCGAAGCACTGCGACATCTACCACGCCGGTGACGAGGAGTTCTTCGACCAAATCGAATACTGGAAGACCCCAGTCTCTGACTGTGGCGACGATCGCGGTGATGTCTGCAAGACCTACGACGAATGGGTCCAGGGCTGGACCGAGGTCAAGGGTTAGTTAGACACCGTTCGAACACCGAATGACGTTCCGCCCACCTCCTAGGCTTCGCCGCCGGGGGTGGGCGGGTCAGGTGAAGGACGGAGTTCCGTGGAAGCGGGCGTAGCAGCTGAGACACCCGGGAAGAGGTCGGTGGGCCGCAGGCTCGCCGGCCTCTTCCATGGCCGTCCCCGCCTGCAGGCAGGCGCGCTGCTGGCCGGGCCGGTGGGGTGGCTCGTTGTCGGCTATCTCGGCTCGCTCCTCGTCCTTTTGGTGACGAGCTTTTGGACCCTCGGCGAGCTCAGCGGCGAGATCGAACAGACCTTCACGCTCGACAACTTCCGCGACATAGCCGAGGAGGACGTCTATCGCTCGGTCGCCGGGCGCACGGTCCTGATTGCGGCGCTGGTCACCGTGACGGACGTGATCCTCGCCTTCCCGCTCGCCTTCTACATGGCCAAGGTGGCGAAGCCGCGGATGCGCAATGTGCTCGTCGTCGCGGTGCTGATGCCGCTGTGGTCGGCCTACCTGGTCAAGGTGTACGCCTGGCGTGCGATCCTCTCCGAGGAGGGCGCGCTCAACTGGCTCCTCGGTCCCCTCAATCTCGACGGGCCCGGATACGGCACGGTCGCCGTCTGGCTCGTGATGAGCTACATCTGGCTGCCGTACATGATCATCCCGATCTACGCCGGGCTCGACCGGATCCCGAACACGCTGCTCTCGGCCTCCGAGGACCTGGGCGCGCGGCCGGCGACGACTGTTCGCCGGGTGATCGCGCCGCTGGTCTTCCCGGCAGTCGTCGCCGGGTCGATCTTCACCTTCTCGCTCACCCTGGGCGACTTCATCGCCCCGACGCTGGTCGGCTCGGGGACGCAGTTCATCGGCACCGTTGTCTACGCCAACTTCGCAACCAACCTGCCCTTGGCCGCAGCCTTTGCGATGGTGCCGATCGCGATCATGATCGTCTACCTGCTGCTCGCCAGACGGCTGGGCGCGTTCGAGCATCTGTAGATGAGGCTCTCGCGAAACTCACAGCTCGTGCTGCGTGGGGCGACCGCGCTGACACTCGCCTTCATCTACGTCCCGCTGCTGGTGATCGCGATCGAGTCGTTCTCGACCGCTCGCACCTTCGAGTGGCCGCCGCCCGGGCTGACGCTCGACTGGTACGACAAGGCGATTCACAACGAGGGCGCGCGCGATGCGTTCCTCTATTCGCTGAAGACGGGGGCGCTGGCGACGGCGATCGCGCTCGTACTCGGCACGCTCGCCTCGCTCGCGGTAGCCCGCCATCGCTTCTTCGGCCGCGAGACGATCTCGTTCCTCGTCATCCTGCCGATCGCGCTGCCAGGCATCGTCACCGGGATCGCGCTCAACTCGACCTTCACCCAGGTCGCCGGCATCAATCTCAGCCTGTTCACGATCGTCGTCGCCCACGCCACCTTCTGCATCGTCGTCGTCTACAACAACGTGATCGCCCGGCTGCGAAGGATGTCGATCTCCTTCGAGGAGGCCTCGGCAGATCTCGGCGCGACCCCGTGGCAGACGTTTCGCCTCGTCACGCTGCCCAACATGCGCACCGCCCTGGTCGCCGGCGCGCTCTTGGCGTTCGCCCTCTCCTTCGACGAGATCATCGTCACGACATTCACGATCGGCGCCGGCGACGAGACCCTCCCGATTTGGATCTTCAACAACTTCTCGCGCCCGAACCAGATTCCCGTCGTAAACGTTGTCGCGGTGATCGTCGTCCTGCTCTCGATCATCCCGGTGTATTTCGCGCACAAACTGACCCAGGACGAGGGCGCCGTCGCGGGCCGCGGCGGACGCGACGCGCCGGCCGGCGGCGGCGCGGCAAAGTCGGTCAACGTGCCGTGAGCTCCGGGCTGATCTCGAGCTCGGCGCCGGTGATCGAAGCGGCCCAGGTCAGCAGGATGCGCTCGGCCGCATCGCTGTCGATCCCGGGGTGGCCCAGGACCACCTGCAGGCCGAGGCCGTCCTCGAGCGCCACCAGGCCGCGGGCGAGCATCTCTGCCCCGCCGGCGAGGGTGAACGCGCCGGCATCGGCTCCACGCTCGAGGATGCGCTCGTACAGCATCACCTGCCGGTCGAAGAAACTCGCGGACAGCGTCGCGAACAGCGGACTGGCGCCGGTGAGCGCGTCGAGCTCGTAGAGCAACCGGCTTTCTTCGTCGTCGGGCCCCGTCGGCACGCCGAGGTGGATTGCGAGGCGCAGTTGGGCGATCGCCCCTTCTTCGACCGAACGCACCGCCTCTGCTCGCCGCTCGGCGTAGCGGCTCATCGCCGCTCGCGTCACCTCCAGCAGCAGGTCGTCGATGTTGGGGTAGTAGTAAAGGACGGAGCTCGGTGAAAGGCCTGCCCGCGCCGCCACGTCCTTGACCCGCAGCCCGACGGCGCCGCGCTCGAGCAGGACGACTCTGGCGGCCGCGGCGAGTTGCGCTCGGCGCCGTCCTTGATCCTTGTGTCGCATCTCCTGAAACGATACTCAGCCGGTCGCCTGTCTTCCCCATTGACAAGGGCTATAGCCAGGAGTTATTCTTGAAATCTGATTCGAAGTAAGAACAGGGTTCTGATTGCGCTCGTGGCATTCGCAATGCTGCTGAGCGCTTGTGGCGAGGAGAGCGGCGGCATCGAAGGCGATGCCTCGGGACCGAGCCTCGGCGTGGTTCCCGAGGGCGAGCCTGGCGATGAGCTGACGATCTCGCAGTGGCCGCTGTACATCGATCCGGGAAAGGCTGGGACCGTCGCGGAGTTCGAGGCTGATTCGGGCATCGATGTCGAGTACATCGAGGACATCAACGACAACGTGCAGTTCTACGGCAAGCTGCGCCCGCTGCTGACCCAAGGCGAGTCGGGCGGCCGAAGCCTGATCACGCTCAGCGACTGGCTCGCCCGCAAGATGTACGACGACGGCCAGCTGTACGAGTTCGATCCCGCCAAGCTGCCGAACGTCGAGCAGAACCTGATTCCGAACCTGCGCGGCGCCGCCGCCGACCCGGAGCGCCTGTTCACCGTTCCCTGGCAGAGCGGCATGACCGGCCTGATCGTGCGAAAGGACCTCGCTCCGGACGCGAGCTCTGTCTGCGACCTCTTCGATCCGCGCTACGAAGGCAAGGTGACGATGCTGAGCGAGATGCGCGACTCGGTGCCGATGACGCTCAAGTGCATGGGTATCGACCCCGACTCCGCCACTCGCGAGCAGTGGCTGGCGGCCGTCGACAAGATCGGCGCGGCAGCCGAGTCGGGCCAGATCCGAAATTTCACCGGCAACGATTACATCCGCGACCTCGTCAGCGGCGACACCGCGATCGCGCTCGGCTGGTCGGGCGATGCGGTTCAGCTTCAAAAGGACAACGCGAACATCGAGTTCGTCATGCCCGAGGAAGGCTGCATGCTGTGGTCGACGAGCATGGAGATACCGGTGGGCGCACCCAACCCGCAAGGCGCGCTCGAGTTCATCAACTTCGTCTACGACCCCGAGGTCCAGGCGGACATCGCCGAGTACGTCAACTACGTCACCCCGGTCTCGGGGGTGAAGGAGATCCTGCGCGAACGTGACCCTGCGCTGGCTCGCAACGAGCTCATTTTCCCGAGCGAGCAGTTCACGGCGAACTGCACCTTTGAACCGGTGCTCGACGGCGAGCTCGGAGCCGAGGTCACCGAGGCGTTCGAGGGCGTCCTCGCGGGCTGAGCGTGCGCACGCTTTCGATCGTCGCGCTCCAGACCGTCGCCGCTGAGGGTGATCCGCCGGCGACACTCGAGCGCTTTGCGGCACGTGCCCGCGCGGTTCGCCGCACGGTCGCCCATGCGCAGCT
>JBKJXG010000130.1:0-5218 GCA_046716525.1 Solirubrobacterales bacterium | reverse complement strand
GGCGATGTCGCGGTGATGATCGACGCCGACCTCCAAGACCCGCCCGAGCTCATGCTCGAGATGCTCGAGCGCTGGCGAGCCGGCGCCGAGGTCGTCTACGGAGTCCGACGCTCGAGGGCGGAGGAGTCGCGCTTCAAGCTCGCCACGGCTCGATGGTTCTACAGGTTGTTCGCGAGAATCGCGCAGGTCGACCTCGCCAGCAACTCCGGCGACTACCGGCTCTTGGATCGGGTGGCGCTCGAAGCACTCGGTTCGATGCGAGAGCGCAGCCGGTTCCTGCGCGGGATGACGACCTGGGTCGGCTTCGAGCAGGCCGCAATCGCCTACGAGCGCGACCGGCGTTATGCGGGCGAGACCAAGTACACGCTGCGCAAGATGGTGCGCTTCTCCTTCGACGCGATCTCGTCCTTCTCGCATGTCCCGCTTCAGGCCGCGACCGTGCTCGGCTTCCTCTTCTCGATCGTCGCCTTCCTTGCGATCCCGGTGGCGATCGGCTTCCGCATCGCCGGTCAGTTCGTGCCCGGCGTGACCACCGTCCTGCTCGTCGTCCTGCTGCTCGGCGGGATCCAGCTGATCACGGTCGGAATCATCGGCGAGTACCTCGGACGCGTCTACGACGAGGTCAAGCAGCGGCCCCTTTACATCGTTCGCGGTGAGCGCGGCCAGCCTCGGGATCCAGCCGACCGCACCTGAGCGCCGGGCGCTCGTTTGCGCGTCTCGAGGAGAAGGGTTCGGCTGCGCTGATACCGAACCAACCCAGGGTGCGAACCGCGGGTCAACCGGGAGGCTGACCAGCCGCCACCTGGCCCTAAAGGACTAGGCGCGGGCCACCGGCCTCAAGGATCCGGCCGAACCTGCCGAAATGAAATCCCAACGGCACCTATCCAAACAGAACTGGAGACTGACGATGCACCGCATACAAGCACTGGCCGCACGGCCAAAGCGTACCCTCGGCGTCCTCGCCGGCGTGCTGGCCGCTGCCGGCATCGCCATCGGGTCCGGCGCCGCATTCACCGCTACGGCCGCCAACCCGAACAACACGTTCACCGCCGGAACGCTCTCGATCGGCAACACGCCGAGCATCGCGCTGTTCGTGGCGAACAACCTGAGGCCGGGCGACGTCACCACCGGCACCGTCGACATCGAGAACACTGGCTCGCTGTCGGGTGCGTTCACCCTCAGCCGCACCGCGCTGACCAACTCCGACGCCACGTACAAGATGTCGGAGAAGCTCAACGTCCTCGTCGAGGACTGCGGTGACTTCTCGGCCGGTGTTTTTTTTTTTTATTCGGGGTACACGGATATCTACACGGGCACGCTCGACGCGATGAACGGTACCTACGCACTCGGCAGCTACGCCGCCGCGGACCAGCACAGGTACAAGTTCACGGTCACGTTCGACAGCTCGGCCGACAACAACTACCAGGGCGGCGACGCTTCCGCGACATTCAAGTGGGACGCGTCCTAAGCAGCTAGTCCAGGACACAAGGCAAGGCGGGCCGATGAGCGGCCTGACGACGGCGCACAACGGGGGCCCGGCGCACGAATCGCCGGGCCCCCGCGCCGCATTCAAGTGGCTTGGCCGCATCGCGCTCTTCGCCGGCGTCGCAATCGCCGCGGTGATGCTCGTCCCGGCCGTCTTCGGCTTCCAGCGCTACGTGATCACGGGCGACTCGATGACCGGCGTGTATGACCGCGGCTCGATCGTCTACTCCGAGCTGGTCCCCAAGGACGAGCTCGCCGTCGGCGATGTGATCACCTACGACCCGCCGGCGGGCAAGGCCGTACCGGGGCTCGTCACCCACCGAATTATCGCGATCAGGCAAAGCCCGAGCGGACAGCCCGTGTTGCGCACGAAGGGCGACGCCAACGCCACCGTCGATCCCTACAGGTTCAGGCTCGAGGGCAGCGAGCAGGCCCGCGCCGTCGCCGGCATCCCTTACCTCGGATACGCCTTCGCCGCGCTCGGAATTCGAGAGGTGCGAATGGCCGTGATCGGCGTTCCTGCCCTCGTGATCGCATTCGCGCTGCTGGCCGGGCTGTGGCGCGACGTCGGCGACGAAGCTCGCGCGGCGGCGACTGGCGCCCACGCGACTGGACCTGACGCATCATGAGCGCCGACGGTGGGAGGACCCGCGTCGCTGTTGTGCTCGGCGCCGCGGCCGTGCTCATGCTGACGCTCGCCGGTGCTCAGTTCTCCGGCGCCACCCTCAGCGCCACCGCCTCCAACCCGGGCAACTCCTTCACCGGCAGCACTTATTACGGCTTCTTCGCCTCCGGCTATTACACCGGCAACGCCGCCGACAACCGCGCCATCACCGCGGTCGGGTTCCGTCCCGACGTCGTCATCGTCAAGGGCAACACCACTCAGACCGCGGCGATCCGCACCTCGACGATGAACGGCGACGTGGCGAAGCCGATGGCCGGGGCCACCGCGCAGCTCGCGGATGTGATCCAGTCGCTGGACGCAAACGGGTTCACGGTGGGTCTCAATGGCCGCGTCAACACCGCCGGGGTCGGCTACGAGTGGATGGCGTTTCGGGCCCAGCAAGGACTGCTCAAGGTCGGCACCTACACCGGGAACGGCACCAGCCAGTCGGTCACCGGGCTCGGCTTCTCACCCGAGTACTCCGCCGTCTTCTCCGCGGGCGCCAACAACGCCGTCCAGCGCTACTCGGGTGGGACCACAAGCTTTCAGTTCGACGGCGACACCGGGAACGCCACGCGCATCACCGCGCTCGACGCCGACGGCTTCAGCGTGGGCGCCCAAGACACCGTCAACGCCAACGGCACCACCTATAACTGGATCGCCTTCAACGACGCGGCCGGGGTCGTCGACATCAACGGCTACACCGGCGACAACACCGACAACCGCAACATCACCGGCGTCGGCTTCCAGCCCGAGTACGTGATCGCCAGGGCCAACGACACCGCGACGGCGCGGCTCGGCGCCCATCGGCCGGCCACCCTGCCCGGCGATACCACGTTGCGCTATGGAGCTCTGGTCAATGCGACCAACTCCCTGCAGGCGCTGCAGGCCGACGGGTTTCAGGTCGGCACCGACACCTCGGTCAACGCCAACACGGTCGGCTACCGCTACCTCGCCGTCCGCGACACCGCGTCGTCGGATGGCAGTGGCTGCCCGAACTCGGGCTCACAGCTTGTGACGCCCGTGGCCGATACGTACGTCGACGAGAACGCGCCGACCGCAAACTTCGGCGGCGGCGCCAGCCTCCTCCTACGGTCGAGGTTCAACAACAAAAACCAGCGTGCGCTGGTGCGCTTCAACCTGCCATCGATCCCTGCCGGCTGCTCGCTTACGGGAGCGTCGCTGAAGCTCTTCGCAAGCGCATTCGACCCCGGCCGGACGATCGACGTCTTCCGCGCCGGCGGCGCCTGGGCAGAGGGCACGGTCGACTGGAACACCGCCCCGGCGACAGCTGGAGCCGCGACCAGCCGCACCTCGGCAGCGGGGAATCTCTATTGGGACACGACGGCGCAGGTACAGGCGATGTACTCCGGCACCAACAACGGCTTCGTGGTTCGCGATCGAACCGAGTCCGCCCCGGGACCGGGTGCGCAGCAGACCTACCAGGCGCGCGAGGGCACGCCCGACACCCAGGACCCAGAGCTCAGGGTCAGCTGGGGCTGAGCACCCACGCTGCGTCAGGCAGACACCCAAAAGAGGACGGACGTACTAACCGTTCCGTGGTGGAAAATTCCGCGTTTGCAGTAATTCTCCTCAATACGCTCAAGCCGGCGAACGGGCGGACCGATCGGACGCGTGGGCGCCCAAAGGAATGGGCCTGAGTCGTCTCAAGAAGGAGATCCCTTGCCAGCCAGAAAGCACCTCCGTATTTTCGCACCGGTTATCGCTTCGCTTGGGCTGGCCGCTGCGCTCGCCGTTCCAGCGACATCAGCCGCGAGCCTTTCGGACGCCCGGACCCACGGCGACGGGGTTGCGCCCACCGCCGTGGCTACGGCGATCAACCCCTCGATATTCGGCTGCGCCTACGACTCAATCCGCCGCACGTTCTATCCGTCCTACGACCCGACCTTTCAGGCCTTCTCTCCTTTCGGAGACAACGACTGGTACGCCCTCGTTTCCCAGGGAGACTTCGAAAGTTTGCCGACCTGGTCGCGGGGCGGAAATGTGACCCTGGCGCCCACCAGCGATCCCTTTGCCCTGACCGGCACCATGGGTGAAAGCTCGTTGGGCCTGCAATCGGGTGGCTGGGTGCGGACGCCACTTCATTGCGTCGACCTGCTGACACCGCACCTGCGTTTCGTCGCAACAGCGACTGGGGGCGGCGAACTCGACATTGAGACGCGGCTGATCGGCTGTCCACGCCAATTGATCAGCCGGTCGAGCACCAGCATTTTGCCAAGCGATCACAGCGGCTGGCAGCCGAGCGCGAAGATCGATCTGAACACGAGCTGCCTGGGCCCTGGGCGAACGGGCATCGTCGACGTGCGCTTCCGCAGCGAAGGCGACTGGCTGATCGATGACGTGATGATCGATCCGTACAAGCGCGGTTGACCAGACCGAGCAGATGTCGAGTCCCCCTGCGCCTCAGCTGATGAACCGACTCGAAGCCTCGAACGGGCGCGACGTCGAGGTCGACGATCTACTCGAGTCCTCCTGGTCAGGCCGTGGGCGACCGATTCGAGGCACCGAGCTGCGTCTGGAGTTCGCGGTCACCGCCTTGTTCCTGATCGCCGCAGCGGTGATCATCGCGGCCGCGCCTGGGGGCGTCCACCTGGAACCCGTGGCGATCGCGGTTGTCGTCGCCTATGCGATCGCCTTCCAGGCCGAGTTCCCCGTCGGCGCCGGTCACGCGGTGCCAACCCAGCTCTTTCTCGTTCCGATGTTTGCGCTGGTCTCGGCACAACTCGTGCCGGTGCTGGTGTTCTTGGCACTGGCGCTGAGCACCGCTCTGGCATGGGCAACGGGGCGCGGGCGCCTCGACCGGCTCGTCACCTGCGGCGGCGACGGGATGCATGCGCTTGGCCCGGCATTGGTCATCGTCGCCTTCGCGGGCGGGGATGCGCTCGACGCGAGTGCCTGGGTGATCGCGCTCGCCTTCGCGGCCCAGCTCGGGTTCGACTATCTCTCGTCGCTCGTCCACGATCTGGTCGCCCTTCGCGTGCGCCCCGACCTTCATACGAAGGTGCTCGGGCAGGTTTGGAGCGTCGATCTCGCCCTGCTTCCGTTCGG
>JBKJXG010000129.1:0-2922 GCA_046716525.1 Solirubrobacterales bacterium | reverse complement strand
AACCGGGGGCGCAGATCGCGGTTTGCTACGGCCTCGGGCGCTGGTGTGGGTCGCACACGGCGCTCCCTGCGTCCTTGCCACGCGGCGCCTGCACCGCGCCGTATCGCCCGCCCCCGGTTTCGTCTCGGCCGGGCCGGGCTTTCGCCTAGGCCGGCACGGGCGCTTCTGGCAACCGCGTGAGCGCGTCTTGCATCTCGGACTCGCTGAACTCGAGGTCGGTGAGCTCGCCGTTGAGATGGGCGTCGTAGGCCGACATGTCGAAGTGCCCGTGGCCGCAGAGGTTGATCAGGATCACTCGTTCGTCACCGGCCTGCTTGGCCTGCTCGGCCTCGTCGAATGCGGCCCGCAAGGCGTGTGACGGCTCGGGGGCAGGGATGATCCCTTCGGCGCGCGCGAACGTCAAAGCGGCGTCGAAGGCAGCGGTTTGATGCACCGCGGTCGGCTCGATCACGCCTTCCTTGACCAGGGCGCAGACCATCGGCGAATCGCCGTGGTAGCGCAGTCCGCCCGCATGCACAGGCGGCGGCACGAAGTCGTGGCCGAGCGTGTACATCGGCATCAGCGGCGTCAGCCCGACGGTGTCGCCGTAGTCGTAGCGGTAGACGCCGCGAGTCAGCGTCGGGCAGGCTGCCGGCTCGGCGGCGACGAAACGCGTCTGCTTGCCGGCGCGCAGGTTCTCGCGAATGAAAGGAAAGGCGATACCGGCGAAGTTCGAACCGCCGCCGACACAGCCGACGACGACGTCTGGATATTCACCGGCGAGCTCGAGCTGGGCGATCGCTTCCTGGCCGATCACCGTCTGGTGCAAGCAGACGTGGTTGAGGACCGAGCCGAGGGCGTAGTTCGTGTCCTCGTTCTGCGCCGCCACCTCGACCGCTTCGGAGATCGCGATGCCGAGGCTTCCCGAGGTGTGCTCGGCCTGCGAGCGTCCCGCCTCGGTCTCGTTCGAGGGGCTGCGGGTGACCGTGGCACCCCAGGTCTCGATCATCGAGCGGCGAAACGGCTTCTGGTCGTAGGAGACCCCGACCATGAACACCCGGCATTCGAGATCGAACATGCGACACGCAAGCGACAGCGCCGCACCCCATTGTCCCGCACCCGTCTCAGTCGAGAGCTTGCGGATCCCCGCCTCGCGGTTGTAATAAGCCTGAGGGACGGCGGTGTTGGGCTTGTGCGAGCCGGCGGGCGAGACGCCCTCGTACTTGTAGTAGATGTGTGCGGGCGTGCCGAGCGCCTGCTCCAGGCGGCGCGCGCGCAGCAGCGGCGTCGGGCGCCACAGCTTGTAGACGTCACGCACTTCGTCGGGGATCTCGATCTCGTCGTTGGCCGAGACCTCCTGTTCGATCAGTGCCATGGGGAAGATCGGCGTCAGGTCGTCGGGCGCGAGCGGCTCCTTCGTGCCCGGATGCAGCGGTGGTAGCGCCTCACCCGGCAGATCCGGGAGCAGGTTGGTCCAATGCGTCGGGATCGCCGATTCGGGCAGGATGAACTTGGTTTGCTCGCTGGCGCTCAACGCGCGCTCCTCTCCTCGGTGGTCGGCGGCGATTGTATGCCGGACGCCCTTTGGCACGAGCAGCCGATGGTTAGGATCGAAGCCATGACTGACTCCAACGGGGCCTCGAACTGGAACGTGTACCTCTCGGGCGAGATCCACTCGGACTGGCGCGAGCGCATCGCCGAGGGCGTAGACGAGGCCGGCCTCGCGGTGACGCTGCTGTCGCCGGTGACCGACCACGGCGCCTCAGACGATGTCGGTACCGACATCCTCGGCGGCGAGGAGAAGGGCTTTTGGAAGGACCACAAGGGCGCAGGGGTCAACGCTGTGCGCACCCAGACCTTGCTCAGCCGCGCCGACGTTGTCGTTGTTCGCTTCGGCGACAAGTACCGCCAATGGAACGCCGCCTTCGAGGCGGGTTATGCGGCAGCGCTCGGGAAGCCGATCGTGACGCTGCACGACGAGGAGCTCACGCACGCGCTCAAGGAGGTCGACCGGGCGGCGATGGCCACGGCCCAGACTCCCGAGCAGGTCGTCGAGATCCTGCGCTACGCGATCGCCGGCCCCGGCGTCCACGCCTAGCCCACTGCCCCGCTAGCCTTCGCGCCCGTCACCTGGAGGGGTGGCAGAGCGGTTGAATGCGGCGGTCTCGAAAACCGTTATAGGCGTTTTCTCGTCTATCGAGGGTTCGAATCCCTCCCCCTCCGTTTTCCTAGCGAAATCCCTGTAAAGCGGCCGAATCTCGCTCGTTGAGCTCGGCGGCTCGGCCGCCTGAAGGAGTAGGGTCCATCGCGGCTCAAGCGGGCCCCACGCCTGAGCACGCGATCGCAAACCGATCGCAAACCAAAGGCGGCCAGGATCTTCCGGCCGCCGACAACGAGAACGATTTAGCGGTTCCCTCATGGACCGGCTCGCCGACGGCGATCGGCAGCCACCGCGGCGCTCACTTCGCACCGGAAAGCCGGAAGAGCTTCAACCCGACGTCGACTTCGAGGGCCAGTAGGTCGTCGGCCGCCAAGTTGATCTGGGTCAGCTCTAGCCAAGCGGATATCTCGCCTCGCTCGAGATGACGTCTCGAGGCTCCTCAAAACCTTAGGATCGCGGTCCGTGCGTGGCACGACCATCGCGCAGACTATCGCGCACCTGTCGACGGGCGGTTCCGTAGCAGGCGCAAGTTCTACTTTGCGTGGGAAGTCCAAAGTTACGAGATCGTGCTGCTTTGCATGGGAAGCGCACATTTGTCCGGCCGAAGTTCAGAGGATTCAGCAGCCGTGTGCGTGGGCATCCGACCCTATGCTCGGGGATATGACGATTCAGCGGATGGACAACGTTCTCATCGTTGTCGACGATCTCGAGGCTGCCAAAGCGTTCTTCGCCGAACTCGCATGGAAAGCAGCGGTTCAGCGAGAGATACTTAGCGGGCGATG
>JBKJXG010000128.1:0-2805 GCA_046716525.1 Solirubrobacterales bacterium | reverse complement strand
TCTCGAGCCAGATACGAATCTCATCGCCGTGCTCGCCGAGGCGAGGCGGACGCCGCCGTGTCGTCGTCGGCGTCGCGCGCAACCCAAGCGGCGAGGCGACCGTGCGCACGCCGCCGGTCTCGTCGACGGGATCGAGGCCCAAGGAGCGGGCGAGCTCGAAGGCGGCGGGGATGTCGTTGACGGGGCCGGCTGCGACACCGGCCTCTTGAAGCCGCTCGGTCCACTGCGCCGCCGTCAGCGTTGCCAATTTCGATTCGAGCAGCGCCCGTAACGCGTCGCGATTGGTGACCCGGTCCGGGTTGGTGGCAAAGCGTGGATCGTCGCCGATCTCGGTGGCGCCGATCGCCTCGCACAGCGCCGCGAACTGGCGATCGTTGCCGGCGCAGATCATCAGCGGCCGATCGCGGGTCGCGTAGGTGGCGAACGGCTCGATGCTGGGGTGGACGTTGCCCATCCGTGTCGGCACGACGCCCGCGTTGAGATAACCCGAGGCCTGGTTGGCAAGCGCCGCCAGCGCGCTGGACAGCAGGTTGACCTCGATTCGCTGGCCCTCACCGGTGCGGGCGCGCGCGGCCAGGGCCGCCAGGATCGCGATCACCGCGGACTGGCCGCTGACGACGTCGATCAGCGCGACACCGACCTTCGAGGGCTCGCCATCGGCCGGTCCGGTGATCGACATGAGGCCGCTCAGCGCCTGCAAAAGTGGATCGTAGGCGGGCAGCGAGGCGCCCTCGCCTGGGCCGAATCCGGTGATCGAGCAATGAACGAGGCCGGGATTGGCCGCTCGCAGGGAGTCGTAGCCGAGGCCGAATCGCTCGAGCGTCCCGGGCTTGAAATTCTCGACGAGGACATCCGCGCGCTTTGCCAGTTCGCGGGCCAGTGTCACATCGTCCGGGCTCGTGAGGTCGCAGATCAGCGAGCGTTTGTTGCGGTTGACCGCGAGGTAGTAGGTGGACTCGCCCTCGGCGGATTCAGGCGGGGTCCAGGTGCGGGTCTCGTCCCCGGCCGGGGACTCGACCTTGATCACATCGGCGCCGAGGTCGCCGAGCGTCATCGTCGCCAACGGCCCCGCGAGCACGCGGGTGAAGTCGGCAACCAGGATGCCGTCGAGTGGCGCTCTCGCTTCCACGATCGAGCAGCGTAAAGGCGGCATCTAGTCTCTGGAGTGTGAAGCCGAGATCCGCCCTGGCAGGGACGCTCGCGGCGATAGCTGCACTCGCGGGCTGTGGTTCCGAAGACGCCCCCGAAACCCCGCCGGCCTGCGTGGCGTCGCCCGCTGCGTACCTGGCCGCCCTGGAGGCCGCACCGGGCGAGGTCCGCCTCGACGGGACCACCGCGATCAGCCTCTGCATCAGCAAGGATCAGGAGCCGGGCGCGCTTGCCTCCGTGGGTGAGTCGGTGGTCGCGGCGGCGACGGAGCTCAACCGCGACATCCTGCGGCTGCGCGATTCCGGCGCGGGCGGCGCTGAGGCCGCGCTCGAGCGCAAGGCGATCGCGCTTGGCTACCTGGTTGGCGCGATTCAGGAGGCCGCCTCGAAGACCGGAGGAATCCACCAAGACCTGATCTTGCGATTGGATTCCGCGGCGCGCTACGCCGGTCCAGACGATGAGTCGTTCTCAGCCGAGATCGAACGAGATATCGGGCAGGGCTACAACGCCGGCCAGGAAACGGGCTAGAACCAACGCCGGGCCCGCGCCGTTGGCGATGCCGGATGTCCGACCTCGCGGCTGCGGCTGCGCTTCTGCGCTGCCGCCTTGTCGGCGCCGAGATAGAGCACTGCGAGCATCGAATTCATCCTGTCCTCCTCGGTAGGGGGCTAACCGGTGTAGCGATATGAGTGGTTATAGCATAACCGGTGTCCGTATACTCACTGGTTATGAGCGATCAACCGGCGCCAGGCGGCCTCGATCTTGTCATCGGCTTCATCAACACCCGCGACGACGACGAGGGCACGGATGCGCTCGCGAGCCCCGAGCTCGCCCAGCAATGGCTCGCGCGAAGCGGCCTGCCGGGCGCCGGCGCAACGCCTTCGGCCGGCGAGCTCGACCGCCTCGTCGGCCTGCGCGAGGCACTGCGCGGGCTGCTGAGCGCCAACAACACGGGCGCGCCGGCGCCGGCCGACGGGCTCGCCGCGCTCAACCGCGAAGCGTCACAGATGCGCTTCGGGCTGCGCTTCGATGGCGAAGGCGGGAGGATCGTCGCCGCGGGCGCAGGCGTAGACGCCACGATCGCGAGCCTACTGGCGATCATCCACGATTCGATGGGTGCAGATACCTGGCGGCGTCTCAAGGTCTGTTACGCCGACGAATGCATCTGGGCCTTCTATGACCATTCGCGCAACCGCTCGGCGACCTGGTGTCGAATGGAGGAATGCGGCAACCGCGAGAAGGCGCGCAGCTACCGTGAACGCCAGCGGGCCGCTTCCAACCCCGGCCGATAGCCTGGAGCGTCAGGCGAGCGACTCACGAAAGGCGAGATTGAGCACCGACACCGAGACCAAGCTCTGGGGCAGCGAGACGGACAAGGCAGTCGCCAACTTCCCCGTCTCCGGGCACCCGATCCCGGCTCCGGTAATTCATTGGCTTGGCCGCATCAAGGGCGCCGCGGCCCGCGTCAACGCCGAGCTCGGAAAGCTCGACGGCGACCTCGCCGAGCGCATCGCTGCCGCAGGCGATGCTGTTGCGGCGGGGGAGCACGACGATCAGTTCCCCGTCGACGCCTTCCAGACCGGCTCGGGCACGTCGTCGAACATGAACGCCAACGAGGTCCTCGCCAACCTCGCCGGCGACGGCGCGCATCCCAAC
>JBKJXG010000127.1:0-5752 GCA_046716525.1 Solirubrobacterales bacterium | reverse complement strand
ACCGCGAGCTCGTGGCCGAGCAGCTCCAGCTAGTACGTGGCGCGCTTGCCGGCAAACCGCGAACGGCATTTGAGGTCGTCGGCGAGATCGTCGGAGCTGAGAACCTCAGCGCCGGGATGGCGACATGGGGCCTGCAGGTGGCACTCGCCTACCTCGACCATCTCCAGGTCCTCGGCGAGGTCGAGCGGGTCGAAAGCTGTGACCCTCGCCGCTGGCGCAGCATCTGAGCTCGCGCCGCGCCGGCTTGGGACACTGGTCAGATGACAAAGCGAAAGCCCAGGCGACCGCGTGAAAAGGCCGCAACCGTTGACTACACCGACGCCGACGGCAATGTGCTCAGCCTGCGCGAGTCGCTGAGCGCTGCGACGGTCGCAAAGATCGCGTCCACCTCGGGCAAAGCCGCCGCATCCGCCGACGACGTCTGGCAGCGGCGAAGCGAGCTGTTGTTCGAGCGCCTCGTGGTCAACTGGCAGATCGCCGGCTTGGCGCTGCAGGACCAAGCGATGCTGATCGGCCGATACCGCATGGCCGACTCTGAAACCCGCGACTGGGTCCGGCGCACGATTACCGCTCACCTCGAAACGCATATCCCCGAGCTCGCGGACAGGTAGGGCTCGCAAGGTCACGTGCAGGCGAGCGGTAGATTTCCGGCCAAGACGGCGGATTGCTGACGAGAAAGGCGGAGATGAAGAGGATCGGTTTCGCAACGCTGCTGGTATCGCTGGCAGTGACCGCGAGCGCGAGCGCGCAGGGCAGCCTCACGGTGCTCAACTCCGACGGTCCGGGGCCCGAGCAGTTCGACAAGGTCTACGTCAGCAAGTTCGGCCCCAAGCAGGCCGACCGCGTGCTCGTGCTGATGCCCGGCACCCAGGGCGGCGCCGGCGACTTCACGCTGCTCGCGCGCGACCTGACCAAGCGCGTCGACGATCTTCAGGTGTGGGCGATCGACCGCCGCAGCCAGGTGCTCGAGGACACCTCGATCTTCGCCAAGGCCGAGTCGGGCGAAATCTCGCTGCAGGAGATGTTCGACTACTACCTGGGCTGGACCACAAACGGCGGCGCCCCCGCCGACCATTTCGAGTTCCTCGACGTGGAGACAGTGCCGTTCGCGCGCGAATGGGGCATGGTGGTCGCGCTCAACGACGCTCGCAAGGCCGTCCGCGCCGCCGGCAAGGGCGATCGAGAGGTGTACCTGGGGGGCCACTCGCTTGGTGCCTCGCTGACGGCCGCTTACGCATCGTGGGACTTCAACGGCAAGCCTGGCTTCAAGGACGTCGACGGCCTAGTGTTGATCGACGGCGGCCTGCTCGGCAGTTTCGACGCCTTCGATTTGGCTCAGGCTCAGGAGCAGATCGCCGACCTCGAAGGCGGCAATCCGTTCCTCGATCTGCTTGATGTCGGCATCGTCGACGCAACCGGTCTTCTCGCCGAGATCGGCGCCATGTACGCCCGTCTCGATCCGACGGCGAGCGCCGCCGCGCTGCAGAGCTTTCCGCTGCTGCCCGACAGTTTCAAGCCACCGG
The DNA here is from genome assembly GCA_046716525.1 of Solirubrobacterales bacterium. Classification (GTDB taxonomy): domain Bacteria; phylum Actinomycetota; class Thermoleophilia; order Solirubrobacterales; family 70-9; genus WHSW01. The sequence continues at coordinate 4,229 of JBKJXG010000127.1, read as the reverse complement.
TGACGGTGACGAACCGCGGCTTGCTCGGGTATGCGTTCGACCGCGATACCTCCCCGGATCCCCTGCAGCTGCTGCATGTCAACGCCGGCGGCCTCGCCGCAGCGGGTGATCCGCGCGACTGGGTCGACGGCGGCGTCACCCCGGTCGATCGGCTTGCCGAGACCTTCGCCAACGAGCCGGTCAACGCTGTCGAGTGGTATTTCCCGCGACGGCTGTCGATCGACACCAATGGCGCCGACGAGCTCAAGCAGAACGACGTCGCCGAGTTCCTCGGGCTTCGCCTGATGCACGCCAAGCGCATCGACGTGCCGATATATGCCTTCCAAACCGATCTCACCGATGGTGGCGTGCTGCGCGGGGCGAAGGCGCTCGTGCGGCGGGCGAAGACGACGAAGGCAGACTCAGTTCTCGTGCAAGGAGCGCCTCAGCAGAGCCACCTCGACCCGCTGACGGCGTCGCCGAAGCGCAGCGAGTTCTTGAAGACGTTGGTGGCGTTCCTCGAAAACGGGTAGGCCCCTAGCGCCCGCTTGAAGCTTTATTCTCAGGGCGGCCTTATTGCCCTAGCATTTCCGCGTCGCGCCGCCCCGACGCGACGCCAGACGAAAGAGACCGCGCAGCGATGAGCGAGACAGCCCACTGGAACAAGGTGCTTGCGCCCTATACGAGGCCGAGCATCGGCCGTAGCGTGCTCGACTTGGCGACTTCCGTCGTTCCGTACCTCGGCCTCACCGCCTTGCTGTACGCCCTCTACGGCGATATCCCGTGGTGGGCTTTGGCACTGATCATGATCCCCACCGGCGGCTTCATGCTGCGCACCTTCATCGTCTTTCACGACTGCGGCCATGGCTCGTTCATGCCGACGAAGGAGCAGAACCGCTGGGTCGGGCGGTTCACCGCGCTGCTGGTCTGGCAGCCGTTCGAGAACTGGCGCTTCGACCACGCCGTGCATCATGGAACCGCGGGAGATCTCGATCGCCGCGGCCAAGGCGACGTGCCCACTCTGACCGTCGACGAGTACTACTCGAAGGGTCTCAAGGGCCGACTCGGCTACCGCCTTTTTCGCAACCCCCTGGTGATGTTCGGCATCGGCCCGATCTACTCGCTGATGGTGGCGCCGAGGCTGAGTCGCGCCGACAAGCGTGACCGCCTGCGAAACAGCATCTATCTGACCAATGTCGGGGTCGTCGCCCTGGCGGCCGGACAGTGCTTGTTGTTCGGGGTCACGACATGGCTCGTCGTCGCGATGGTCACGGGCTTCATCGCTGCGGCCGCCGGTGTATGGCTGTTCTATGTCCAGCACCAGTTCGAAGACGTCTACTGGGAGAACACCGACCAGTGGAGCTACTCCGAGGCAGCCCTCAGCGGCAGCTCGTATCTGAAGCTGCCGAAGCTGCTGCAGTTCTTCACCGGCAACATCGGACTCCACCACGTTCATCACCTGAGCGCGAAGATCCCGAACTACAACCTGCAGCGCGCTCACGACGAGAACGAGGTCTTTCACCAGGTGCCGGTCCTGGGCCTTCGCGACAGCTTTCGCTGCATTCGCTTGAAGCTGATCGACCCCGACAGCGGACGCCTGTTGACCTGGTCGCAGGCCCGCGAGCTGATGCAAAAGCAGGCCTCCGGGTCGCGGGCCGTCACCGTTTCCACCTAACCGCTGCTGTTGTCCCGCGCAAGGCTGATCGGGGTCAACCACGTCGCGCTCGAGGTCGGCGATCTCGAGGCAGCGCTCGATTTCTACGGTCGCGTGTTCGTGTTCGAGCTGCGCGGGCGGGTGCCGGGGATGGCGTTTCTCGTGATGGGCGATCAGTTCATCGCGCTGTCCGAGGGGCGTTCACAGCCACCCGACGACAGTCGCCATTTCGGCCTCGTGGTCGACGACATCGAACTCGCTCGCGAAGCACTCACGACGGCCGAGGCGGAGATCCTGCCTAGCCGCGGATTGGATTTTCGCGATCCGTGGGGCAATCACATCCAGGTCGTCGACTACAGGCGGATCCAGTTCACGAAGACCGAAGCGGTCGCACGCTCGATCGGGATCGAGGGCTTGGAGAAGACCGACGACGCAATAGCCGAGATGCGCGAGAAGGGCTTTTAGTGGTTCCTGCGGCGTTCGTTAGTTGACGCGATTGGGGACCGGCTCACCGGCGAGCCCGGCGATCAAGTTGTCGACCGCGCTCGAGGCCATCGCCTCGCGCGTGCTGTGCGTCGCCGAGCCGACGTGGGGGACGACGACGAGGTTCGGCGCTTCGAGCAGAGGATCGTCGGCCGGCAACGGCTCGGGGTCGGTGACATCGAGGGCGGCGCCGGCTATCCAACCTTCGCTCAGCGCAGTGCGAAGGGCGGTTTGATCGACGATCGGGCCCCGTGCGGTGTTGACGAGGTAGGCGGTCGGCTTCATCAGCCGCAGCTCGGCCGCGGATATGAGGCCGCGGGTATCGGCGGTGAGCGGACAGTGAATGGAGATGAAATCGGAAGCCGCCAGCAGCTCGCGTAGCGCTTCTGGCTCGCCTCGGCCCACGCGCAGAATGTGACAATCGAAGCCCGCCAACCGGCGCGCGACGGCTGCGCCGATGCGCCCCGCGCCGATGATCCCGACGGTGGCCGAATGCAGGTCTCGTCCGAGCATGAAGGCGGGTTCCCACGCCTTCCAGCCACCTGCGCGCACGAGTCGCTCGCCCTCGGGTAGGCGTCGCGAGACGGCAAGCATCAGCGCGATTGCGAGGTCGGCGGTCGAGTCGGTGAGTACGTCGGGCGTGTTGCCGACCGGGATTGCACGGGCCGTCGCCGCGGTGATGTCGACGTTGTCGGTGCCGACGGCGTAGTTCGAGATCACCCGAAGCTTCGGCGCTGCCGCGATCAACTCGGCATCGACGATGTCGGTGAGCGTCGCCAGCAAGCCCTCGGCATCGGCGATCCCCCGCACAAGCTCGTCGCGGGGAGGGGCAGAGCTGTGCGGCCAGACCTCGGTGTCGTGGGCCGCGCGCAGGCGGCCGAGAGCCTCGCCGGGCAGTTAGCGGGTGACGAAACAGCGAGCCATTGGCCGAAGTATCGGTGGCAGGCAGCGGCGATGTCCTGCGCATGAGGGCGCGTCGGTCACACTCGTAGGGTGGATCTGACACTGCTCGAGAGCACGCTCGTCGCTCGCAGGGAGCCCGCCTACCGCGCCGGACAGGTGTGGGAGTGGCTTGCGGGAGGGGCGAGCTCCTACGAGGAGATGACGAACCTGCCGCAGCCGCTGCGTGAGATGCTCGCGGTCGAGGTGCCGCTGTCATCGCTCGCGGTGACCGATACCGCTCATTCCACCGACGGCACTGAGAAGGCCCTGTTCAGCACTCACGACGGTCGTCCGGTGGAGGCGGTGCTGATGCGCTACCGAGACGGGCGTCGCTCGTTGTGTCTTTCGAGCCAGTCGGGCTGCCCGCTCACATGCACGTTCTGCGCCACCGGCTCGATGCGCTTCGGGCGCAATCTGACCGAATCGGAGATCCTCGATCAGGCGCTTCACTTCCGTCGCTTCGAGGACGTCAACCACACCGTCTTCATGGGCATGGGCGAGCCGATGATGAACCTCGACGCAGTGCTCGCGGCCTGCGAGAGGCTGCCGGACATCGGCGTCGCAACCTCACACACGACGATCTCCACGGTGGGTTGGGTGCCCGGCATCGAGCGTCTGGTCACCGAGGGTCCGCGGGTCCGTTTGGCGTTCTCGCTTCACGCGCCGACCGACGAACTGCGCTCCGAGCTGATGGCGGTCAACGACCGCTATCCACTCGCAGAGGTGCTCGAAGCATGCCTCGCCTGGCATGGCGCGCGCAACCGCCGCGTTTACATCGAGTACCTGATGCTTGCCGGAGTCAACGACAGCGCTGAGCACGCACGCCTGCTCGCGCGTTTGCTATCGCCCCGGGCCGCGTTCAAAGTGAACCTCATTCCCTACAACCCGACGCGTGGGCGCTACCAGGGCTCCAGCCCGGAGGCGATCGAGGCGTTTCGCGAAGCCTTGCGACAGCGCAAGGTCCCGGCGACGGTCCGCCTCACCCGCGGTCGTGACATCGCCGCGGCCTGCGGCCAGCGCGCCGCCGAGGCGGCGGTGCCCGGCTGACTATTCGTCGGAGTCGAGCAGCTCTTCGGCTTCGATACCGCGCCCGGGCGGCACCCGCAGGGCGATGTCTCCGCGCCCGAACTGGTCGAGGGCCCAATCGGCCGTGAGCACGGCTTCGAAGCCC
>JBKJXG010000126.1:0-4210 GCA_046716525.1 Solirubrobacterales bacterium | reverse complement strand
CCTCCACACCAACGCCTTCGGCATGTCTGGCGGCCAGCAGCAGCGGCTGTGTATCGCGCGCTGTCTGGCGGTCAACCCCGACGTCATCCTCATGGACGAGCCGTGCTCGTCGCTCGACCCGATCTCGACCGGCAAGATCGAGGACCTGATGCTCGAGCTGAAGCAGAAGTACTCGATTGTCATCGTCACCCACAACATGCAGCAGGCGGCGCGGGTCTCGGACATGACGGCCTTCCTCATCGTCAAGCTGGATGCTGAGGAGAAGAACCGCCAGGGCCGCCTGGTCGAGTACGACGTGACTCAGAAGATCTTCACCAACCCGTCCGACAAGCGCACAGAGGACTACGTCACAGGAAAGGTGGGCTGATCCGATGCCCGACGGCGTCCGAATTCAGTACCAAGAAGAGCTCCAGAGCCTCGAGACCAGGGCGCTCGATGGGCTCGACCTGGTCTCCGCTCAGCTCGAACGTGCCGCCGAAGCGGTCGAGCATCGCGACACCGAGCTCGGCGACTTCGTCATTGCCAGCGACGATGTCGTCGACGGGCGCTACCTGGAAGTGCACCAGTCGATCCTGACTCTGCTCGCCACACAGGCCCCCGTCGCCACCGATCTGCGCTTGATCGCCGCCCTGCTTCACATCATGAAGAGCATGGAGCGGATGGGGGACCAGTGCGTGAACATGGCCAAGCTGATCCCGATCGCCGGTCACGAGCCGCCCGCGGATGAGCGCATCGTCAAGGACATCGCGACGATGGCAAAGCAGGTGAAGACGCTGATCGCGCAGGCCAAGCGTGCTTTTGCCGGCCGCGATGTCGAGATGGCGCTCGACCTCGTACGACAGGACGATGTCGTCGACAACCTCAACAAGGAGATCTTTGGCATCGCCCTGGAGATCGGCGACGATCGCGACCGGCGCGAGTGGGCGATGACGATGATCCTCGTCGCGCGCGCGATCGAGCGAATCGGCGACAACGCGGTCGACATCGGCGAGCAGGTCGCCTTCGTCGTCACCGGGCTCTTTCGTGAGTTCCAGGACGCCTCACACCCGGGCGAGCCAGTATCGGGTTAGTGCGTAACGCTACGAGGGCTTTTCCGAAACCTTTGCTCGTCTATGGTGTTCGTTAGCAAGTACTAACAATGCGCCCGCCCTCAGGCGGCGCGCTCGATCAACCGGTAAGCCGAGTCCCGCGCGCCACTCACGCAACCGAGGGGGGAGCCGGGAACGGGGGAACCACTTGTTTTGGGGCTAACTCGCCGACCTGAAGGCCGGTGGGGGCGCGGCTCTTTCAGCGCCAGCCCGTCAGCTAACCCCGTAGGCCGACGAAGGAGCTGGAGCAATTGACTCGCAAAAACACCTTTTTGGGCGCGGCGCTGTGCGTGATGGCCTTCGCGCTCCCCGCTCAGGCATCAGCCGCCGACAGCGGCGGCATCGGAGAACATCAAGCGGCCGAGACGACGACCACGCCAGGCGCCAAGGCGAAGCTGGTCGACGGCGCTGCCGTTGCTCCGGCGAGCGCTCCGGCCCGGATCAAGCGCGCGATCGCCGCGGCCAACCGAATCATCGACAAGCCTTACTGCTACGGCGGTGGCCATGGTCAGTGGGAGTCGCGCTGCTATGACTGCTCCGGCACCGTCTCCTACGCGCTGGGAAAGCGGGGCGCTCGCGTCCTCGATGCGCCCCTGCCGTCGGGCTCGTTCACCGGCTGGGAGAAGGGCGGCCGCGGACGCTGGATAACCGTCTATGCCAACTCCGGTCACATGTACGCGGTGGTCGCGGGCCTTCGCCTCGACACATCGATGACGCCGGGCAACGGCCCTGGCTGGAGCAAGACCCAGCTGCACCAAAGCGGCTACGCCGTGCGGCATCCCCGCGGGTTGTAGATACGAGTCCGGGTTAGGCGCTCGCGCTGCGACGCCGGCCGCGCAGCAGCGCCGTCGTCGACGCCGCCAACTCGCCCGCCCGCGGGCGGTACGGCGGATGGACCTCGAGCAGCATCGGCGCTCGATGGCGGCGAAGTAGCGGTCCGATCAGTCGCCAGGGGAGCGTGCCCCGGCCGGGTGAGAGGTGGAGGTCGAGGCGAAGCGGGTCGACGCCGAGCTCCGCCCCATGCGGCTTGCGCCGAGCGCCGAGGTTGTCGTGAAGGTGAATCATGCTGACTGTGTCGAGGACCGGCTCGCACATGAGCTCGACCGTGGTGTGGCGGGTGTCGGCGATGACGTGGGCGTGGCCGACGTCGAGGCAGAGCGCAACCCGCGGCGAGCCCACGCGCTGAGCCAAGCCGCGTAGCGCCATCGGCGAAGCAGACGCCGGCTCTGGACCTGGGTACAGCGGCGCCAGGTTCTCGATTGCGATCGTAACCTCGAGTCGTTCCGCCACGGGCGCGATTCGCGCAAGCGCCTCGGCCTCCGCCGCAAGAACCGACGCATTCTCAGCGCATTCGGGCACCGCCATGGCGTGATAGACGACCTGCCCGGCTCCGAGCTCAGCCGCGTAGGAGAGCATCCCCTCCATCGCCCGATTGGTCGCGTTCGTGCCAAGGCGCAGACTGCCAGGCGCGTGAATCACGGTCCGCAGCGCCGTGTTGCGCAGGGCGTTGTCCACCGCCGCGGCGTGGCGATTGCACTGGCGAGGATCGCTGAGCACCGATGCCGGCGGCGATTGAAGTTGGACCCAGTCGAAACCGGCCGCTTCATAGGACTTCAGCAGAGCCGCCGACGGCCACCATTCGTAGGGGACGCTGAGCCCGAGCCTTCCCGCGAGTGGGTCTTTGCTGTGCGCTCGTGCGGGTTCGACGGTGGTCTGACCCGCGGCGGCGGCGTCGAGCAATGCCATCCCCATCAGCCTAAGGTCGCAAATTGCGCCTTTCGTGAACTGAGCGTGAAGCAGGTGTGAACAGGGCGTTACCGAACCTCCCCGCCGCGGCCCCGCCTCATCCGTGACATTTGCGATGATCGTCGCGTGCTCTGCGCTGCGGTCGACATCGGCTCGAATACGACCCGCGTACTGGTAGCCGAGCCCCAGCAGGGCCAGCTGCGCAAGGTGATGGAGCAGCGCGCGTATACGCGCTTCGACAAGGACTCCAAGCGCAAGGGCAAGGTCACCGAGGAGAAGATCGCCGAGTTGGCCGAGGTCGTGACGACTCAGGTTCGCCTCGCCGAGGAACTCGGGGCGAAGGCGATTCGGATCGTCGCCACGGCGGCCGTGCGCGACGCCAAGAACTCCAAGGAAGTCGCGAGCAGGATCGCCGAGGCCGCCGGAGGCACGGTCGAAGTGCTCAGCGAGGAAGAGGAGGGCCGGCTCGCCTTCATCGGTGCAACCAAGACCCTCGGCCACCCGGTAGCGGGCGAGATCGGCGTCGTCGACGTCGGCGGCGGCTCCTCGGAGATCATTCTTGGCACGGTCGCCGAAGGGGTGAGCGAGGTGCGATCGTTCAAGATCGGCTCCGGCGCTGTCGCCGAGGAGTTCCTCACGAACGACCCTCCCTCGGCGCTCGAGATCCGGGCCCTTCGCGACTACATCGACGACTTCTTCAACGGAGTCGAGGTCGCGCATCCGGCTCAGGCCGTCGCGGTCGGCGGCAGCGCGACCTCGCTGCGCACGCTCGTCGGCTCGGTGCTCGAGTACGAGACGCTGGAGCGCGCCGTGCGGGTGCTCACCAGCGACTCGATCGCAGACGTCGCGCGCAGGTTCGAGCTCGACCCGCGGCGCGTCCATATTTTGCCCGCCGGCGTCCTCATCCTCGAGAAGCTCTCCGACCTGCTCGGCCAAGGGCTTCAGATCGGCAAGGGCGGTCTGCGCGAGGGGATCATCCTCGATCTTCTCCAGGGCGCCAGCAACGGCGCCCCCGCCGCTGTGGCTGCCTAGCGTCGATTCCGGCCGATGGCCAAGGCAGAGGCGATCCATGGGCTCGGCGAAGACGATCCATACGCCGAGGTCGCGGCGACCGTCGTCACGGTCCGCTCGCGCGAGCTCTTCGATCACTCGGCCGGCGTCCTCGACGTCGACGACATCGAGCGGGTCCACGACATGCGGGTTGCCACCCGGCGCCTGCGCGCCGCTCTGGAGGTATTCGAGCCGTGCTTCTCGCCGAAGCCGTTCAAGCGTGCGCTGAAGGAGGTCAAGTCGCTGGCCGACGCGCTCGGCGAGCGCCGCGACCGCGATGTGACGATCGCCGCGCTGGTCGAGTTCGCGGCCGACGTGAGCGAGGC
>JBKJXG010000125.1:0-14405 GCA_046716525.1 Solirubrobacterales bacterium | reverse complement strand
GGCACGAACTGCGCGTGTGCTTTGTCGGCGCTATGGCCACGAACAGCACCGTGTCGAGCTCATCAGCTTCCACTCGAGCGCCTGCGCCACGGCAGCCGCCCATGGCTACCGCTCTCGGCTGATCGTCTGGACAGACAACTCCCCCGAGGAGATGGCTGCTTGGGCGCTGCGAAGCGGAGTCGCGGGGATCTCGGTCGAGCACTTCCTGCTCTCCTCCCACCTGGCTCAGGTCCTGCGCGACACGGGCCTTTCGATCAACACCGGAACGATCAACGACATCGACCTGGCGCGACGAGCGATCGAGCTCGCCGCCCCGGACGCGATCTGCACCGACCGGCCGATAGAGCTGCGCGCGGAACTCGACGCACCTACGGTCGCCGAACTGACCGTCGCCTAGGCGCAAGAGCTTCGGCGGGCATCAGCCTGCGCTCCGTTCATGCGGTGATTCACATGCTCGCTAGCCTGAATGCGATGCGCAGGGATCGGCGAGCGGCGCTGCTGCCGGCCGCGGCGGCAACTTTCGCACTCATGGCTGGAATCGTTCTGGGCCTCGGGCCTGGCACGGCGGCGAGCGCACAATCGACCACGCGGCCGAACTTCATCGTCGTGATGACCGACGACCAGACGCTGGCGGCAATGCGGGTGCTGCCCCAGACGCAGGCGCTGATCGGTGACGCGGGGGCGACGTTCGAGCAGTTCTTCGTCTCGTTTCCCCTCTGCTGTCCGTCGCGCGCAAGCTTTCTCACCGGCCAGTACCCGCACAACAACCGCGTCCTGGAGAACTATCCGCCGGCCGGCGGATTCCAGGCGCTCGACAGCACCGAGACGCTGCCGGTGTGGCTCAATCGCAGCGGCTACTACACGGCCCTGATCGGCAAGCTGATGAACGGATACAACTCGAGCCCAGTGGGAGTCCCTCCGGGCTGGAGCGAGTGGCACGGCGAAAAGACCGAGAACCGTTACTACGGCTACGGCCTGCTCGAGAGCGAGGGCCTCGTCACCTACGGCGACCCCGAGGAAGCCTTCACCGACCCCGCCGCCCCGGCGGCCTACTCGACCGACAACTACACGGCCAAGGCGGTCGACTTCATCCAGCGGCGCGCCGGCGCCCTCGAGCCGTTCTTTCTCTGGCTCTCCTACAACGCGCCGCACAGCGGAGCACCCGAGCCGCCGCCCCAGGTGCAGCACCGCTGCCGCGGCAACGCGAAGCCGGCCCAAAGGCACCTGAGCGCATTCGAGAATGAGCCGCTGCCCGTGCCACCCAGCCTGAACGAGGTCGACGTCTCCGACAAGCCGCCGTCGCTGCGAGACGCGCCACTGCTGACGCCGCAGCAGCTGACCGAGATCCGCTCCATTTACAGCTGTGAGCTCGCCTCCCTGCAGGCGGTGGACGAGGGTGTGACCGACATCGTCGAAACCCTCTCAGCGACCGGTGCGCTCACAAACACCTACGTGATCTTCACTTCGGACAATGGCTTTTTTCACGGCGAGCACCGGATCATCTTCGGTAAGAACCGCTTCTACGAGGAGGCTACGCACGTACCGCTGCTGATCCGCGGACCGGGCATCGAGCCCGGATCGACCGTTAAGGAGCTCAGCGCGAACGTCGACCTCGCCCCGACGATCCTCGATGCCGCCGACGCCGCCGCTGCAATCCCCCAGGACGGACGCTCGCTGCTGCCGACGATCGCCCAGCCCGAGCTCCGGCTGGGACGGGAGATTCTCTTCGACACCAACACCTACAAGGCGATCCGCAACCCGCGCTACGTCTATGCCGAGCATTTCGCGCGGCGCGACAGGGGAGCGCGCGAGCTCTACGACCTCGCCGTCGATCCCTTCCAGCTCGTCAATCTGCACCGCGATCCCGAATACCGAAGGGTTCGCAATGCGCTCGCCGACCGGCTCGAACGACTACGCCGCTGCGACGCGGAAGAGTGTCGCAGCCGACCTCGGCTGAAACTGAAGCGCACCGGCGAGGGCGGATGCAGGCGCAACTTGGTCTCGGTCGTCGTCGCCGGAAACGACGGCGAGTCGCTGACTCGCGCCCGCTTCGTCGCCGGCACGCGCTACCTGCGCAGCGACCGGCGCGAGCCGTTCGAGGCGCATCTGCCGACGCGACGCATCGACGGCGCCAAGGTTGAGGTTCGGGTGGTGCTGGAAGACGGCCGCGAGGCGGTGTTCGGGCGGAAGCTCTGCCCCAGCGACGCCGAGACGGGTTGAGAAGCCTGCGGCGAGTGGCGGTCAACTCAGGGCCCGCATCCGCGGCCCCGCGATTTCGAGCGCCTTCTGCACTCCGGGGCCGATCAGCAACGCGAATGCGGCAGTGCCGACGCCGACCGTGCCGCCGAGGATGAAGCCGGCAGCCATCGCGCTCACCTCGAGCAGCGTCCGCCACAGACGCAGCGAATGGCCAGTGCGCACATGCAGGCCGGTCATGAGCCCATCCCTCGGGCCCGGCCCGAGGCGAGCGCCAAGATAGATGCCGCCGCCTATGGCGACCAAGGCGATGCCGCCGAACAGCAACGGCCACGCGAGCGAGGCCGGCGGCTCGCTCGGCAGCAGCGGCAGCATCACGCCGATCGCGACACCAATGACGATCGCATTCGCAACGGTGCCCAGCCCGGGAGCCTGACGCAGCGGCAGCCAAGCCGCGAGGACGAGCAGGGAGATGAGGATCGTCGCGGCGCCGATGTCGAGCGCGCTGCTGCGGGCGACGCCCTCGGCCAGCACGGTCCAGGGAGAGTTGCCGAGCTCGGCGGCGACGATCATCGCCTCCCCGGACCCGAACAGCCAAAGCCCGGCCAAGAGCAGCATGAAACGCGCCGAACCAGGGCGCCAGAGCTCTCGCTGGAACATTGAGGCGAAGCTAGATGACCTAGCCTGCGCGCGCGGTGGTGTTACCAGCGCCCCGCGAAGGGAACTGATACTGCATGAGCTTCACGTCAGAGATCACCGCTGGCGCCGTGGCTCGCTCCGGCGAACCCGTCGACGGAGTCTTGGGCGCCATCGGCAATACCCCGTTGGTGGCCATGCGCCGCTACCTGTCGCGACCCGACATCGACCTCTGGGCGAAGCTCGAGGCAGCCAATCCTGGCGGCAGCGCCAAGGATCGACCGGCCGCGAGAATGCTTCACGACGCCTTCGAAAGCGGCTCGATCACACCCGGCGCCACCGTGATCGAGTCGACCTCGGGCAACATGGGCGTCGGCCTCGCGCAGGCCTGTCGCTATTTCGGGCTGAAGCTGATTTGCGTCGTCGACGAGCGAGCACATGACATCAACGTCCGTACGCTGCGCGCGCTGGGCGCCGACGTGCGCGTCGTCTCGCGCCCCGATCCCGAGACGGGCGACCTGCTCGCCGCTCGATTGAAGCTGGTTGCGCAGCTGCTGGAGACGACTCCCGGCTCGTTCTGGCCGGACCAGTACGCGAACGAGTCGAACCCGGCGGCGCACAGCAGCGGAACCATGCGCGAGATCGATGAGGCGCTCGATGGCGACCTCGACTACCTGTTCGTCGCCACGAGCACTACGGGAACGCTGCGCGGTTGTATCGATTATCTGCGCGCACACGAACGGGCAACCGAGGTGATTGCCGTCGATGCTGTTGGCAGCGCGCTGTTCGGCGGGCGCCGTGGCGAGCGCCAGCTGCCCGGATTCGGCGCGGGCGTCGAAACCACGTTCTCGCGGACGGCCGGCCATGACCGGCTCTTGCGGGTCTCGGACCTGGACTGCGTTGTCGGCTGCCGCCGCCTCGCCCCGCGCGAGGCGATCCTCGCAGGAGCTTCCTCAGGCGCGGTTGCGATGGCGATCGAGTCGATGACATCGGCGATGCCCGCCGGCAGTCGCTGCGCGGCGATCTTCCCCGACGGATCCGCCGGTTACCTGCGCACGGTCTACGACGACGAGTGGGTCGAGCACGCGCTCGGCTGTGATCCGGCGCGGTTGAGCCTGCTCGTGGATGGCGGCTGCTCCGCCGTGACGCAACCCTGAACCGCAACCACTCTCGGCGCCCGGTGCAACCACTTCGCATCGCCATCGTCGGCTTCGGCCCCAAGGGCCTTTTCGCGCTCGAGCGTCTACTCGATGGCCTCGCTCGCTGGAAACCAGGCGCATCGCTGAGCATCGATCTCTACGAGCCTCACCCGTTTCCCGGCGCGGGACCCGTGTACGACCCGCGCCAGCCCGGATACCTGCGAATGAACTTCGCCGCCGAGCAAGTCGATGCTTGGCCGCCTGTCAGCCTCGCCGCTTCTGAGGACAAACGGCTGTCATTTGCGCAGTGGCGCGGTTCACACCCGTTGCCATGCGACGAGGAGTACCCGCCGCGCGCGCTGGTCGGCCGCTATCTCGCCGCAGCCTTCGAGGTCTTGCGCGCGCAGGCCCAGCGAGGTGTGACGATCGAAGTCCGATCGGCCGTCGTCCACTCGATCCGCCGTCGGCGGGCAGGCTGGGAGGTCGCGACCAGCGACACGGCCTTCACCTATGACGAGGTGCTCGTAGCGATTGGCCATCAAACGGCGTCGAATCAGAGCTTGGAGACGACCTGGCGCCACGCCGATGCGCTCGTTCCGTCCGTGTTCCCGGTAGAGCACTGGCTCGGGCCGCAGCGGATCCGCCCCGGAGCGACGGTCGCGGTACGCGGATTCGCACTCACCTTCATCGACGCGGCTCTGGCCCTCACCGAGGGGCGCGGCGCTCGTTTCGAGACCACCGACCACCCGTTCCGCCTCGACTACACGCGAGCAGGCGATGAGGTCGGCTTGCTCGTGCCCTTCTCGCGAAGCGGGCGCCCGATGCTGGCGAAGCCGAGCCCGCGGATGGCGGCGCGCCTACCCGAGCTCGAGCTGATCGCGGTGCCGGCGCGCCGGCGCGTGCTGGCTCTTGCCACGGGCTTCGCGGTCGAAGTCGAGCTGACCGAGATCATCGAGGCCGTGGCCGAGGCGAGCCTGCGTGCGGCCGGCGGCGTCGCCCGAGCCCCGAGCCCCGATCCCGCCGCCGAGCTCGAACGCTCGCTGGCGATCGCGACTGATGTCGAGCCTCCGGATGCGCAATGGGCCCTCGGCCACGCGTGGCGAACGCTGTATCCGGCAGTCGTTGCGCGGCTTGGAGGCCAGGGCGTCGAGCCTGAGCAATGGCCGGCGTTTCGAAGCCTCGCGGAACGGATGGAACGAATCGCCTTCGGCCCGCCGCCGGTCAACGCCGCCAAGGTCCTCGCCTTGATCGAAGCCGGTCGCGTCGATCTCGGCCATCTGCGGGGACGAATCGAGGGCCGCGGCGCGACCACGGCGATCGTCTCCGACGCAGGTGAGCGTGCGGTCGACAGGGTCGTCGATGCCGTCCTCGCCGGCCCTGGGGCGCTCGGCCTGCACAGCGAGCTGCTCGAGCAGCTCCTCGGCGATGGCCATTGCCGGATCGTGGCCGGTCGCCGCGGCCTCGACATCGACATCGACGCGAGCTGCATCGACGCTGAAGGCAACCTCTCCCGCGGCCTCTCGGCGATCGGGCGGCCGACGGAGGACTCGGTGATCGGCAACGACACCCTCAGTCGTTCGCTTCATCCGCAGGCCGAACGCTGGGCGCGCCGGGTTGTCGAGCGTTGCAGCGATGCGAGCCGATCCGAGGTTGCAGTCAGATGAGCGACGTGCGCTCGGCCTGCCTCGGAACGGCCCCGCTTCGAGGGCGGCTGGAGCCGTGGCAGGTCGACCTTTGCGAACAGCCCCGTCTGATCGCTGACTGGCTCGAGCTCCATGGCTCGCCGGTCAACATCATCGACCCGCGACCGATGGCGCGAAACGCCGGCGAGCTGGAAGCGGTGGGACAGAGCTTCGAGCTTGATTTCAGGGTCTATTTCGCACGCAAGGCAAACAAGGCGCTGGCACTGGTCCAAGCAGCGAACGAGCTCGGCCTCGGCGTCGATCTCGCCAGCGAGCAGGAGTTGCGTCAGGTGCTCGCGCTGGGTGTCGAGCCCGGTGACCTCGTGATCACGGCGGCGGTCAAGCCGGCCGCTCTGCTCGAGCTCTGCCTCGAGTCGGGAACCACGGTGGTCGCCGACAATGACGACGAACTTCGGCTCCTGGCAGAGATCGCCCAGAGGTCGGGTCGCCGCACACCGGTGGCGCTGAGACTCGCACCGCGAGCCCACGACAAGCAGCTCGAGACGCGCTTCGGATTCAGCCTCGCCGAGGCGCTCGAAGCCGCCGAGCGCCATCTGCCGGCCACCGACGAAGCCGGGTCCGGGGTCGCCGGGGTCCACTTTCACCTAGACGGCTATGCCGCGAACGACCGCGTCGCCGCCATCGCCGAAGCGATCGAGTTGATCGACGCCCTGCGCGAGCTCGGGCACGAGCCGGCCTTTCTCGACATCGGCGGCGGCATCCCGATGAGCTACCTCGACTCCGAGGCCGAATGGCAGGAGTTCTGGGTGAGGCACCGGCGCGGACTGCTCGGAGAGGGCGACTCGCTGACCTTCGATCACCACGGCCTCGGCCTGAAAGCACACGGAGGCGAAGTGATCGGCGAGGCCAACGTCTACCCGTACTTTCAGCAGCCTGTCCGCGGTCGATGGCTCGAGCAGGTTCTCGGCGCTGAGCTGGTCGTCGGCGGCCTCAGCACCGCGGTCGCCGAGGCGATTCGCTCACGCGGGCTTCAGCTTTGCTGCGAGCCCGGGCGCTCGCTGGTCGACGGCTGTGGCATGACGGCCGCCCGGGTCGAGTTTCGCAAGCGCCGCCGCAACGGCAGCTGGCTCATCGGGCTCGCGATGAACCGCACCCAATGTCGCTCGACCTCGGAGGACTTCCTCGTCGATCCACTGCTGCTTCGGCCGTGCCACGCGCCGTCACGCGAGAACCCCGGCCCGATCGAGGGCTACCTGGTCGGTGCCTTCTGCATCGAACGCGAGTTGCTCAGCTGGCGCCGTCTCAGCTTTCCGCACGGCGTCGAGGTTGGCGACGTGGTCGTGTTTCCCAACACCGCCGGCTATCTGATGCACATCCTCGAGAGCAGCTCTCACCAGATTCCCCTGGCCCGCAACCTGATCGTCGGCGAGGATCGCGCCAGCCTCGATCCGATAGACGCTGAGTAACCGAAGCTCAGCGCAGCGGCGTCTGATCGAGCGCTGCTCGAAGAGCGGGCAGCGACTCGAACACCGAAACGGCTCCGGCGTCGCGCAGCTCCGCCTCGGAGAATCCCCCGGTGAGCAGGGCCAGTGTCTGCAGCCCGGCGCGCTTGGCCGCCTCTACGTCCCAGATCGAGTCGCCATCATGACTGCGCGCCCGGTGCCCGCCTTCTCGATTGCGGCGCTCACGAGGTCGGGCTCGGGCTTCGTTCGCTCGACGTCTGCCGAGCTCGTGCACGCCTCGATCAGGTCGCCGGCGTCGAGGAGCCCGACGTAATGCTCGACGTCATCCTCGTTCGCCGAGCTCGAGAGGACCAGCGGGTGCCCGCGGCCGCGCAGGTCCTCGAGCAGTTCACGCGCCCCGTCGAACGGCTGCACCTCGCCGATCAGCTCTTGGTAGTGGCGCTTCTCTGGCTTCGCGTATCTCGTCACCGCAGCGCTCCTCGGCCTCATCGCCGGCCACCGCGGCCACCAGTTGGTCGCCGCCCATGCCGATGTGGCGGTGGACGCGCCACACAGCCGGCGTCAGATCGTGGTCGCGAAAACGCCCTGTACCAAGCGATCGCATGCTGGTAGTTGGAGTCGACAAGGGTGCCGTCGAGATCAAGGATCGCCGCGGTGCTCACCGGGCTCGGCTACCCGGCGCAGCAGGGATTGACGCGGGGTACACCGCGGCTCAGAGCAGAGGGGAAGGTGGAATCCGCGTGCGGCCGGTGACCTGGGGCAGCAGCATCGCGAGCTCGTCGACGAAGCACCACGACCAGTCCTCACCCGGTTCGATTGAGCGAATCAGCGGATGCCCGCTGGAGCGTGCGTGCGCGGTCCCGTGGCGCTCGGGAGAGTTGTCGCAGCAGCCGACGTGTCCACATTCGAGGCAGATCCGCAGGTGCAGCCACTGCGTGCCTGCGGCGAGGCAGTCGTCGCAGCCGGCGACCGACTCAGGCAACTTGGTGAGCTTGACGTGGTCGAGATGAGCGCATTCGGGCATTCGCGCCTTTCGTGGACCAGATGACCTTAGCTTCGTCAACTTGCGCCGGTGAAGCGCCCGGATCGGCGTAGCGGAAGAATTCAATCGGTGAAAGCCGAGATCCCGCCGGGGCTGCGCGCCGCGTGGGCGCCGTTCGCAATCGCCGCGCTGATCCTGCCGACGACGGCCGGGTTTCTCATCGGCGGTCCCGGCCCTGGGCTGGCGCTCGGCGCATTGACTGCTTTTGCGTTGCTATGGATCGCTGCCCGCCGCACCGGCGCCGAGATGATCGAAACGCAGGCCGCCACCGACTCGCGCCGGCGCATCCTCCTCGTCATCGGGCGCGAGATCGACGATCCACAGATCCTCGAAACGGCAGCGAGACGGACGGGAATCAGCCTCGACAGCGACGTGGTCATCCGTGTCGTCTCTCCCACTCGAAGCAGCGTGCTCGACCGCTGGGCCGGCGACTTTCGCCGCGGGCAGGCCGAAGCGCAGCGTCGTCTGGTGGTCACGGTGGCGTCCCTGGCGACGGCCGGCGTCGAGGCCGAGGCGCGTGTTGGTGACGTCGACCTCGTGCAAGCCGTCGAGGATCAGCTGCGCAGCTTTGCCGCCACCGACGTCGTTCTCGTCACCCGCCCCGACGCCGAGGACCCGGAAGCGGCAGCGGCAGCGCACGAGCTCGAACGGCGCCTGCGCCAGCCGTTCACGCGAATTACCGCGTGACCAAGCCAGCGCGGTGCTCGAGCACGTCGAGGCGGACATGCGCGAACTGCCCGTAGCCCGGAGGTGGATCGGCGGGATCGAGGTGCTCGGCAAGCCAGAAGCCGCGCTCGCCGTAGAGCAGGCGTGCGCAGCTCTCGGCCGCGAGCGGTGAGAACGAGGCCGCGGCGAGCTCGGCCGCGGCGGCGTCGACGTGGTGCGCGACGGGCTCGAGGCGGCGCTCGTCCCATTCGCTCCAGTCGCCACCACGCTCCCCATAGGAAACGCCGTCGCTGTGAGCAACGAAGCCGCACGCGGCGAGCTCCCGCGCTCGGGTTTGCTCAGCCGCGCGCGCACGGGCAGAGCTGCGCATCGGCTCGAGATCGTCGTAGAGGTCCGGACGAAGCCGAAGCGCAAAGCGCTTGACCCGGCCCGACGACTTGTAGCCGCGGCGATGCTGTTCGAAGCGGATCTCGGGGTCGCGGGCGCTGGAGCCGACGTATAGCCACGGAATTCGCGGATCACGGCGCCTGCCGGCGTCGCGCGAGAGCTCGATCACGTAGACACGCGAGGCCATAACGGTTGATTCGACGGCGGCCGGCAAGAGCCTCGCGCCGTCTGTCTTGAGCCGGGCTGGGCTATCCGGCCTTGCCCAAGCCGGCGAAGAGGTTGCTCCAGGAGCGCTTGCCGCAGCGGGGACACTTGCTCAGCAAGTGGGGCAGCGTCGCACCACATGAGCGACAGGCCGGCTTGGTTTTCACGATCGGTTTCATCTCAGGCGCAAGACCAAGGCCCTGAAACCATAGTGTCGCCGGTGCCTGCCGTGCCAGGATGCAGCCGTGGCCAAGCTCGCGACCGTCGGTGTCTATGAATCCGATCTACAGACCTTTCTCGATGCACTCGAGGTGGCTGGAGTGACCTTGGTCATCGACGTGCGCCAGCGCCGAGGCGTGCGCGGTCCGCAATATGCCTGGGCGAACTCCGCCCGCCTCCAGGCTGCGCTCGCAGAGGCGGGCATCGGCTATCGACACCGCAGGGATCTGGCGCCGACGACGGAGCTTCGCCGGCTCCAGTACGCCGAAGACGCGAAAGAGGGTGTCGGCAAGCGCTCACGGCGGCGCCTCGCCACCGAGTACGCGCGCCGTTACAACGAGGAGATCCTCGACGCCGTCGACCTTGGCGAGCTGGTCCAGACGCTTCCCACGGACGGGGTCACCGCGCTGCTCTGCGTAGAGCGCGACCCCGAGGCGTGCCACCGGTCATTGGTCGCGCAGCGAATCGCGAGCGAGCATGGCGTCGCGGTCATCCATCTGCAGCCCTGATGCCCGAGTACGGCGGCTCAGAGGCCGGGGTGATAGCGCTTCTTGAACGGCCCGTTGACGAGGCCGGCCTTGACGTCCTTGCTCCAGCCGGGGCCTGCGGCGCCATCGTCGGGCTGTGAGGTGTCGAAGCGAAGGCCGGCAATCACGAGATACATGTGGCCGGAGTTGTAGTAGGCGGTTATCCAGCCGCCCCTACCGCGCTCGCCCCATTTGCGAAAGTCACCGGACGGAAGCGGAGCTTCGAGGACATCAGCGCCCTTGGGGCCGAGCACGTAGCTGGCCGTGCCCGAGCAGTCATAGCAGCGCTCCTTGCCGTGGCCGCCCCCCATGCAATAGCCGGCGTCGTCGATGCTGTTGGCAGCGGCGATCGCCCGTTTCACCTTCGCCGGAGCGCTTTCTGGTGCGGCGGCCAGGCCGCTGGGCAGAAGCTTCGCCCGCTCGCCGGCGACGGGCGCCGGCGCATCCTCCGGGTCGGTGGTCCCGGGGCCGACACCTCCTGCCGACCCACCAGAGGCGGCAGCGGGCAACGTCAGGGCAAAAACGGTCAGCGTGAGCAAGGGCACGAGCTTGAGGCGGCGTAACGACTTCAGCACGATCTTTTTCCGTCTCCTTTTTCTTGCCTACGGGGTTAGCTGACGGGCTGGCGCTAAGGAGTGCGCCCCCACCTGAAAGGTGAGCTGGCCCCAACTCTTGGGTCCCCCGTTCCTCGCCCACGAGGGGCGAGAACTCGGCACGGGTCACGAACAGCGCCGCAGGATACATAACCGAGCGGCGTTGGACGCCGGTAACCCTCTAATCGGCCCGCTTGAGATAAACCTTGACCTGCTTGCGCACCAGCTCCGAGAGGTTGCCGAGCGCGATGTTGGCGTCGGTCAGGTGCAATCCCCAGGTCGCATCGGGAATCGCATTGAGGGCGGGTGCGCCGCCGAGGCTCACCAGTTGCAGTACGTCGGCGTCGTCGGCCGAGGAGCACTGGGCCGAGTATGCGCCGCGGAACTCGAGCCACGGCGTCGATACCTCGACATCGGGGATGCCGGTCGCCTCGGTGCCGGCGCCGATCGTCGTCCCCGGCGCGAACGGCTGACTCGGAAAGACCGTGTCGATCGCCGCGGCTCCTCCGCCAAGCGCAGCCGGGTTGGTGCAGAGGATGTCGCGCGTGGAGGGATCACGGCCTGGATCGAGCGCGAACAATGAGCTGACTCGCCCAAAGCGCGCATCGGCGGGGACAGGGGCGTTGAAGGTCGAGAAGGCAACCGTGCAACCGAGCTGCCTTGTTCGGGTACAGCCGGGAATGTTGCGAAAGTCACCTCCTGACTTCGTCCCCTCTGCGACTTCGACGTTGCCGCCGAGCAACAGCGCCGAGATCAGGCGCTCGCGAACGGCGGGCTTGCGATCGATGAACTGCCGCACGAGCTGGCGCAGTACCAGTGTGCCCTGGGAGTGCCCGATGAGGACCACCCCACGACCGTTGTTGTACTTGCGCAGGTACTCCTTCCACGCATTGACGACGTCGCCGTATGCGAGCGCCCGCATCTCTTCGCTGATCGGCTGGCCGTTGAACAGCGAGGCGAGCGTGATCTGGCGATACATGGGCGCAAAGACGCGGCAGTCGCGCGAATATCGAGCCGCCTGATAGAGCGCGATCGAGCGCTCCTCGGGATCGATCGCGCGGTCGGAGTTCGCGCTCTCATCGTCGCTGACGGTGGGATAGACGTAGAAGCAGTCGACCTTCGGCCGCTTGACCGCATCGACCTCCTCCGCCCCGATCACCTCTCCCGTCGGCGAGACGATCGTCGTGTCGAGGCCCGGCCTACAGGGATTGTCCGCAAGCCCTGGCTTGCACAGCCACACCGTCTTCTCAGCGCTCGCGACCGCGGGCGCCATCACGGCAGCCGCAAGCGCGATGCAGAGCGCCAACCAGGCGCTATTGGGTCCGCGGTGATGTTGCCCTGCCGCCATCGCAAACGCAGGCTACAGAGAGGCGACCGTTGAGTCTGATCGCCGGCGCGAGCTTGGTTTTCAGCCCTCGTTCTTGGGGTCGCGCCAGCGTCGCTCGAACGGCAGCCGCCAACGGCGCGGGGCGATCAGATCCTTGATTTCGCTGGGGCCCCAGGTGCCCTTGGCGTAGATCGATACCTCAGGCGGCGACTCGAGCAGTGGCTCGGAGATCTCCCACAATCGCTCGATCCCGTCCGCGGTCGTGAACAGTGTCCGATCCCCGCTCATGGCGTCGCGGATGAGGCGTTCATAGGCCTCGAGCGTGTCGTCTTCCTGATCGACTTCGGTCAGTGAGAACTGCATGCTGGCCTTGTCGAGCTCCATCCCGGGCCCGGGCTTCTTGCCGTAGAAGGAGAGCGAGACGCGCGAAGATTCATCGAGGTCGAAGGTGAGGTGGTCGGGTCCGTAGGCGCCGACTCCGCAGCCGTCGGGGAACATGCTCTGAGGCGGCTCGCGAAAGGCGATCGAGATGATCCGCGCGCCCTCGGCCATGCACTTGCCGGTCCGCAAAAAGAACGGCACCCCGGCCCAGCGCCAATTGTCGACCTCGGCTCGCAGGGCGACGAAGGTCTCCGACTTCGAGTCCGAGGCGACGCCGGGCTCATCGCGGAATCCCTCGTAGGCGCCGCGAACGACGCTGGCGGTGTCGAGCGGCTGCAGCGAGCGAAAGACCTTGTTCTTCTCCTCCGTGATCGGCCCCGGAGCGAGCGCGGTCGGAGGCTCCATGGCGACAAATCCGAGAATCTGGAACAGGTGCGTGACGACCATGTCACGGAAGGCGCCAGTGTCGTCGTAGAAGCTGCCGCGATTGGCGACGTCGAGCGTCTCGGGCACGTCGATCTGGATGTGGTCGATGTGGTCGCGGTTCCAGATCGGCTCGAAGAGGCCGTTGGCGAAGCGCAGCGCGAGAATGTTCTGCGCCGCCTCCTTGCCGAGGAAATGGTCGATGCGAAAGATCTGCTCTTCGGCGAAGACGGTGTGCAGGAGATCATTGAGGCGCTTGGCGCTGGCGAGGTCGGTTCCGAACGGCTTCTCCATGACCACCCGCGAGCGCTCGATCAGGTCGGTCTTGGCCAATTCGGCGCAGACATCGGCGGCCGCAGCGGGCGGAATGCTGAGATACAGCAGCAGGCGAGGCTCGCCGAGCTCGGCGGCAGGCCCGGCGACCGCCTCCTCGAGGCCGCCGAGCCCCGAGGCCACGGAGGCGTAGGTGAGCAGGCCGGCGAACCTGACGAGCTCGTCATCGGTCATCGGATGGCGGGCGTACTCGCGGCACGCCTTGCGAGCCAGGTCGCGAAAGCGGTCGTCATCGAGTTCCTCGCGCGCAACGCCGACGACCCGAAACTCGGGCATGAGCCCGGATTGCGCCAGATGCAGCAGACCCGGCAGCAGCTTGCGCTGAGCGAGGTCGCCGGTCCCGCCGAAGAGCACGATCACGTGCGGATCGAGCTCCGGCAGGTTCTGCGGTGGCACGTCGCGCGGTGCCGAGGTCACCTCCATCGCCGCCACGCTATCGGAGCTCGGCGCCCCGAGCCAACCCACCTGGGCCGATCGCCAAGACCGCGCAGCGGGAGGCGAGACCGCACCGGATGGGCCCGAGACGGTTTATTACCGGGTGGATGTACCGCAAGCGCCTGCTATCGACCGTCCTCGCCGTTATCGCCACCGCCGCGTTCTCGGCGGTGGCCGCAGCGGCGGTTGACTCCCCCGCGCCACACCAGCGGGCGACGAAGACGGTCCAGGTCGGCGACGACTACTTCACCCCGACCTCGCTCAAGATCGCGCGAAAGGGCAAGGTCCAGTGGCAGTGGGCGTCGACCAACCTCAACACGCACAACGTCGAGCTCACCAACAAGCATCCCGACGGCGTCGATCCGGATGACTTCAAGTCGATCAGCGGCTCAACTGGAATCGACTTCAAGCGCAGGTTCAAGGTACCCGGCAGGTACGGGTTCGTCTGCACGTTTCATCGCTCCGTGATGAGGCTGGAGCTCAAGGTCAAGAAGTAAGTGCCGCCGGTCGGACTCGTCCTCGTCGCAATCGTCTCGGTTCAGGTCGGCGCCGCCGTAGCGACCGAGCTCTTCGACGAGCTCGGCCCGGTCGGGACGGTGATGCTGCGCCTGACGCTTGCCGCGGTCGTTCTGCTCGCGATCTGGCGGCCTGCGTTTCGCGGCCTGCGCGGCACACCGGCTCGTGACGTGGTCTTGTTCGGGGTCGTGCTCGCAGGAATGAACACGAGCTTCTACCTCGCGCTCGACAGGATCCCGCTGGGAATCGCTGTCACACTCGAGTTCGTCGGGCCT
>JBKJXG010000124.1:0-8060 GCA_046716525.1 Solirubrobacterales bacterium | reverse complement strand
CCCCCGATCGACTGACACCACAGGCGCGCTACGGGCGGCCGAGCTGGTCCTTGAGCGTCTCGATCATCTCGATCGGTGCCGGGTCGACGCCGTTGTGGGCTGCCAGGTGCAAGGAGACGAGGTCGCCTAGCATGACCGACCACAGCAGCCGCTGAAGCCGCGTCTCGCCCTCGGTCTCGATCTTGATCACAACGGCTGCAGTCGGCTCGATCAGCCGCGCGGTGAGCTCGGCGCGCTCGCGCTGGCGTGGGTGCTGATCGGAATCGGTGAGAAAGACTGCCGAGAACGCGGGGCCGTCGCCACCGGCTGTCGCCCCGGTCCAGCCGACGATCTCGTTGTGGTCCATCTCGGGAAGCTGGTGGTCGAAGGAATGCTGTTTGGCGTTCTCGTTGATCTGGCACTTCCATCGGTACGCGACTGGCACGGTGAGGTCACAGCCGTAGATCAACGGCACGGTGCCGGCAAGCTGCTCTGCGATCTCGCCGGCGCGCGAGATCAGCGTCTCGCGGTTTCGCTCGAGGCTGGCTGCAGCGGTGTCGATCTCAGTCCGCATCGCCGGAGCCGCGCCGATCAGGGCCGCAACCTCACAGGCAACGGTGAAGCCGTAGCCGACGCAGTGGCGCGGCATCAGGCCGCCTGGCAAGCCGATCACGGCGACTCCGGCGCCGCGCGCCGCTTCGGCCAGCGCGCCACCGGTCGTGGCGACGTATCGCTTGGCCCCGATCGCCTCGGCGGCCTCGAAGCAGGCGAGGATCTCCTCAGTGCTGCCGGAGTAGCTCGAGCACAGAACCGCGCGGTCGGGTGACGTCCAGGGCGGCAGGACGTAGTCGCGGAAGATCAGCATCGTGCGCCCCAGGCGATCGCCCAGCGCAGCGCGGGCAAGCACTGCGCCAATCGCCGAGCCTCCCATGCCACAGACGATCAACCCTTGCGCCTGGTCGGGCTCGAGGCCTGCCGACTCGACCCGCCACAAGGCATCGCGCAGGTGCTCGGGCATCGCCAGCACTGTGTCGAGCTGACCGCTGGGGTCGACCGCGCGGATCTCTTCGGCACCGATCATCTCGCGACGCTCGACGACTTACTGTCGCTATGCGACAACAACTCGTCGATCACGAGGCCACCGCCTCGGCTCGAACGACTGCACCGGGAGCGATGCGCGACTCCCCCGGCAACTCGACCCCGGCCTCGATCACAGCACCTTCCCCGATGACGCTGCCCTCACTGACGATCGCACCCTCACCCACGCTCACGCCCGCTGCGAGGATGGAACCTCGCAGGCGGGCACCAGCGCCGATTGCACACCGTTCGAGCAGCACAGAAGAGCTCACCCGAGCATCCTCGCCGATTCTGCAGCCCTGCCGCACCACGGCTCGCGGGCCGATCTCGGCACCGGCGTCGACCAACGCCCCTGCCTCGACGTAGACCCCGGGCGCGGTCGCGACGACCTCGGTCTCGACGGCACCCTCGAGAATGTCCCAGCTCGCCTGCAGATACCGCTCTGGCGTGCCGATGTCCATCCAGTAGCCCTCGAGCCGCCGACCGTAGAGGCCGTGGCCTACCAATCGAGGAAAGACCTCGCGCTCGATCGAGACCTTGCGGCCAGACGGGATCAGATCGAGCACCTGACGCTCGACCACGTAGGCACCCGCGCTGATCTCATCGGTATCGATCTCCGAGGGGTCCGGCTTCTCGAGGAAGCCAAGGACCTCTCCGTCCTGCGCGCGTCGCACGAGGCCGTATGAGCTCGGATCGTCTACAGGGTGAAGGGCGAGCGAAAGCACGGCACCGGTCTGCTCGTGCTGCTCCCGCAGTGCGCTCAGGTCGAGATCGGTGAGAAGGTCGCCGTTGAGAACCATGAAGCGATCGCCGAGCAGGCCCTTGTCGGCCGCCAGGCGCAGCGGGCCCGCGGTTCCGAGCGGCTCGTCCTCCTCGATGTAGTGAATCGAAGGTCCACCCGCAAGCCCATCGCCAAGTGCCCCACGCAGGGAGCCCGGCTTGAAGCCGCACGCCATCACGACTTCGTCGATCCCATGGTGACCGAGCCAATCGACCATGTAACGGATGAAAGGACGGTCGACCAGCGCCAGCGCCGGCTTCGGCTGCGTCGAGGTCAGCGGCTGAAGGCGCTTGCCCACGCCTCCAACCAGCACCACCGCCTGCATCAGCCAACTCGCCCGGGGTCGGGCACGGAGGCGCGCCCGATGCCCTCATAGGTGAATCCCGCGGCCCTGAGCTGCTCGGGATCGAGGAAGTTCCGTCCGTCCACGATCAGGGGGTTCGCCATGCGACTGGCGAGCTGAGGCCAGTCGAGGGCGGGGAACTCGGGCCATTCGGTGACGAGAATCGCCGCATCGGCTCCCTCGAGCGCACCTGCTGCGGAGTCGCTGATCTCGATCTCGGGCAGTAGCTCGTGTGCGCGCTCGGAGGCAATCGGGTCATAGGCCGAAACGTGCGCACCTTCGCCGCGAAGCCTCGTCGCGAGCACGAGGCTCGAGGCGTCGCGCATGTCGTCGGTATCGGGCTTGAAGGCGAGTCCGAGCAGCGCGACCCGGCGTCCGGCGAGGTCTCCCAGCCGGTGCTTGAGCTTGCCGACGACGCGACGCTTCTGCAGTTCGTTGACGTCGATGACGGCGCTCAGCAGCTGGAAGTGATAGCCGGTGTTGCCGGCCAGCTTCTTCAGCGCGATCGTGTCCTTGCCGAAGCAGCTTCCGCCCCAGCCGATGCCGGCCTTGAGGAACTTCGGGCCGATGCGCTCGTCGAGGCCCATGCCGGCGGCGACCTCCGTGACGTCGGCGCCAACCTCCTCGCAGACGTTCGCGATCTCGTTGATGAATGAGATCTTGGTCGCGAGAAAAGCGTTGGAGGCAAGCTTGATCATCTCCGCCGAGGCGACGTCGGTGTGAACGATCTCGCCACCGAGAGGCTCGTAGGCAGAAGCGATCAGGTCCGCTGCCCATTGCGAGCCGGCATCGGCGCCGATGACGACCCTGTCGGGCTGCATGAAATCGGCGACCGCAGTCCCCTCCTTGAGGAACTCCGGACATGAGACGTAGACGAGGTCAGGCATCGAACGGCGAATCGCCTCGCCAGTGCCGGCGGGCACAGTGCTCTTCATCACCAGCGCGTACTCGCCACCCTCGGGCAGGGCCGCGACCACGGCCTCGACCCGGGAGAGGTCGGCATCGCCGGAGTACGTGGGCGGAGTATCGACGCAGCAGAACATGACCCGGCAGTGGTCGAGAACGGCGCTCATCTCGGTCGTGAACTCGAGTCGGTCGCGGTTTCGCTCGACGAGCTCCGGCAGCCCCGGCTCGTGGATCGGCAGCGTGCCGCCGTCACGCAGCATCGCGATCTTGGCCGCGTCGACGTCCATCGCGACCACGCTGTGCCCGAGCTCGGCGAAGCACCCGGCGGTCACGAGGCCGACCCAACCGACCCCGATGACGCCGATCGGCGGCTTTTCAGTCGCATTCATGGGCGCTGGACGGTAGCCACTGGACGCTCTACTTGGCGCCGAACTCGCGCATTGAGGTCGCGATCGAGAGCATCTGGCCCTCGTCGAGCGACTGCGAGAGCGAGTTGTTCACCCAGTAGGCCGCATCGTTTGTCTTGAAGCCGACGAGGCGAAGGCGGTCGCCATCGTAGAAGAGCTGGTAGGCGCGACCGTCGATCGTGCGGGTCTCACTGGGGTTGTCGAGGATCGGGGCATCGGTCCAGTCGGTGCCCGAGACGCCGTAGTACTCCTCGAGGAGGCCATTGCCAAAGGCCTCGCCGGGCACCCCGACGGCGAGCTTGTAGCCGTAGTAGACGTCGTCGCCCGGACCGTCGATGTTGAACGCACGCGAGGCGTCGTTGATCGACGATCCGGGTGCGAGACGAGTCGGGTAGTAGACCGGGAATTCGAGGTAGGGATCGCCGTCTTTCTTCTTCTCTTTGGCGACCTTGGCGGCGTACTGCTCGCCCATCGCTGTCGAATCGTCCATCGGCGGGCCGACGAAGTCTTGTTCCGGCTTGTCTTCAGGCTTGTCGCCACCGCCCGGCTTGTTCTCACCACTGCTCTCCGGCTTGTCCTCGCGATCGGGCGAATCGCCGCCGGGGCGGGCGCCCGGCGTGCCGGTGCTGTTGAGGAACTGCTCGACGGCCTCTTGGATCGCGTCCTCACCGGCGGTCACGTAGGTCTCGCCGAGCTCGGCCGGAAAGTGGACCTCGCTCACCGGCGCGTCCTGCACCGCGGCAAACGTCTTCAGCAGCTCGAGCAGCGGCACGGCGTCACTGATGTCAGACGTCGTGTACTCCGTGAAGATGTCGAGCAGCTCGTTGCGGTCGCGAACGAGGACCTCCGGCGGAAGCTTCTGACGCGCTTCACGCAGAAAGTCCTGCTGGCGCGCCGAGCGAACCAGGTCGTTGTCCTCGTGGCGGAAGCGAACGTACTGAAGCGCCTTGTTGCCGCAGAGAATCTGATATCCGGCCTCGATGTCGATCTCTGAGATGCCCGACTCCGGCGGGATGAAGTAGCGGCGGTCAACGTCGATGTAGACACAGCCGATTGCATCGACGGCATCGGCGAACCCGGTGAAGTTGATGTTGACGACGTGGTTGATCTCGATGTCGAGGAGCTGCGTCACGGTCTTCAGTGTCTTGTCCTCTTGACCGACGGTATATGCCTCGTTGAACTTGGCGACGCCGTAACCAGGAATGTTGACCTTGAGGTCGCGCGGGATCGAGAGCAGCGCGATCGCGTCCTTGTCGGGATCCACGCGCAGCAGGATCGTCGTGTCCGAGCGGCCGGGATCGCCCTGCCCCTCCGGACCGAGGCGCTTGTCGGAGCCGATGATGAGGATCGTCTGGGGATCGCCGCCGTCGGCTTCGATCAGCTGCTCGCGCAGGCCGGCGAGCGCGTCGTTGTCGTTGAGGCCCTTGGCGATGTCGGTGAGATAGAGCAGCAAGCTGATCGAGGTCGCCGCCGCCATCGAGATCACGATCACCACCGACGCGGCCAGGAAGCGTGCCCAAAGGCGCTTCGCCCGCGGCGGCTTACCCTCAGCGTCGCCATCTTCGTCCCCGGCGATCGCAGCCGCGCTGGCACGAGCGGCTTCGACGGGCGTCGGCGTGGCGGCGCCGGCCTGCTCGGCATGCTCGGCGGTCCGCGCCCGCAGTCCAGCGATCGCGGCCTCCTGCGCCTGCTCGGAACCGGTGGCCGGCTCCTCGTCATCGTCGGCGTCCTGTTCCCCGTCCTCCTCCTCGTCCCCGTCCTCGACGCCCGCGCCCTTCTCGGCCTCGGCCTCCTCTTGTGCGTCCTCGCCGTCCGCGTCGTCCTCGGCCTCGACGTCCGCGTCCTCCTCGTCTGCGTCCTCCGCGTCCGCGTCCTCCTCCGCCTCGGCCTCCGCGTCCTCCTCGGCCTCGGGCTCCTCTTGTGCGTCCTCGCCGTCGTCGACTTCCTCGCCGTCGTCGACCTCGCCGTCGGCCTCCCCCTCGTCCTCGTCCTCCTCGTCGTGCTCAGCCTGCTCGTCGTGCTCAGTCTCCGCCTGCGGTTCCTCGGCCACCTCGTCGCCGTCTGGCGCCTCGGCGATCTCCTCGTTCTCGGGCTCCCCGCTCGTCTCCGCCGCTGGCTCGTCCGCGCCCTTGGCGCGCTGGCGGCCGGCCCAGGTCGATGGCGGTACGTGCCCCCCCGCGTCGCCGGCGTCGCTGTGCTCTTCGTCGTCTGGCGTTACCGGCGTCTCGTCGTCGGCGCTCATGGAGAGTTCCCGTTACGAAAGCCGGCGAGGCTGGCCGGCAGCGTGTTGACGAAGTCGACGATCGCGCGCCGGTAGTTGGACAGCGAGCTCACCGAGACCCATTCGTCAGGGCCGTGATGGCCGCCGCCGATCGGGCCGAACTCGACTGCGGGGACGCCGGCCTTGAGAAACGAGACGGCGTCGGAGGCACCGTCGCGGCCGACGCTAGTCACCTCGCCGTCGTGATGCGGCGCGGTTGCGGCGCACAGGGCGCGGACGAATGGGAGCTCGGGATCGACCATCGCCGGCGCCCTGCGGAAAGTCGAGGTGACCGTCGCTCCCGGGATGCTCGCGACCTCGGCGATGATCGCCTCGGGATCCTGCTCAGGCAGGTAGCGCACGTCGACGTCGATGTAGCAGGTGTCGGGCACCTTGTTCAGCGCATCGCCTCCGAGAATGCGGCCAAGGTTGATCGACGGCCAGTCGAACAACTCGGAGCTCTGGGAGGCGAACGGTAGCGATTGGATCGCGCGGAATACGTCGACTGCCCTCAGAATCGCGTTCTCGCCAAGCCATGGCGTCGCGCCGTGTGCAGCGTGGCCGTCGACGCGCACGCGCATCGCGACAACCCCTTTTGCGGCAACGCCAACGTGCATGTCGGTCGGCTCGCCGGTGATCACGAAGTCGCCGAGAAAGCCTTCGGAGACGACGAGGTCGCCGCCGCGCTCGGCGTCTTCCTCCGACTCCTCGTCGGGGACGATCGCGAGCCTGACGCGAACATCGCTCTGCTCGCGCAGCTCGACGAAGGCAAGCATCAGCGAGGCGACGGCGCCCTTCATGTCATAAGCGCCGCGGGCAATCAAACGGTCGCCATCGAGGCGCGGCTCGAACTGCTCGGGGCGGCCGGGGACGACGTCGATGTGGCCGTGCAGCAACAAGGTGGTCGCCGCGTCGGCCGGACCGACCTCGGCCATCGTCACCGGCAGGCCGCGACAGTCGAGCTGGCGCGTCGGGATTTCGCGCGCGTCGAGCCAGCCCTTGATGAAGCCGGCGCAGAGCTTGACCCCCTCGCGGTTGGAGGTCTCGTAGCCGATCAGCCGCTCTGTGAGCAGGCGCTCATCCATGGCGGACGAGGCTAGCGGGCGCTCAACGTGGCCGAGGCTCAGGCGCTCTCAGCGATCTTGATGAAGGCCTCCGCCCGCGCACGCTCGCGCTCGGCCTGCTCTGCCGCGGCAGAGCCCTCCTCGGCCTCGTCGAGGCGCTGTTGCGCGTCATCGAGACGGCTCTTGAGCTCGGAGGTGTCGAGGTCCTCCGGCGCAACGGCTTCTGCGACGAGAACGCGAACGCGATTGGCGAACACCTCGAGCCAACCCTCCCCCTGGGCGTAGGTATCGACCTCGGAATCGGATTTGTGCAAGCGCAGCTCCGACGGCACCAACCGTGCGATCATCGGAATGTGGTCGGCGAGGATGCCGACCTCGCCGACCATGGTGCGGGTCGAGACCTGGACGAGCTCGCCCTTGAACACCGCGCCCTCGGGGGTCAGAACCTCGGCTTCGAGTGGGGCGTGATCAGCCATGGCTCAAGCCTTCGCGCCCTCGGCGGCCTCTTCCTCGGAGTCCTCGCGATCACGTGAGTCATCGGAGTCCTCGCGGTCGTCCGAGTCGCCTCGGTCCTCGGCCTCGGCGGCCTCCTTCTCCTCTTTCTCCTTGCGCTCCTTGGTTTCCTCGTTCTCGCGCTCGACGCCCTCGTCCTTTTCACCCTTCTCCTCGGTGCCGGAGACCTGGTCGATCGAGCCCTTCATGTAGAAGGCCGACTCGGAGAGGTCGTCGAACTTGCCGTCGAGGATCTCGCGGAAGCTGCGAACCGTGTCGGCAACCGGGACGTACTCGCCCTCGCGCCCGGTGAACTGCGAGGCGACGAAGAACGGCTGGGAGAGGAAGCGCTCGAGCTTGCGAGCGCGGTTGACGGCCTGCTTGTCCTCGTCGGAGAGCTCGTCGATGCCGAGGATGGCGATGATGTCCTGCAGCTCCTTGTAGCGCTGCAGGTTCTCCTGGACCTCGATCGCCGTGCGGTAGTGCTCCTCGCCGAGGATGTCGGGCTTGAGGATCGTCGAGGTCGAGTCGAGCGGGTCGACCGCCGGGTAGATCCCCTTCTCGGAGATCGCTCGCGAGAGCGTGGTGGTCGAGTTGAGGTGGGCGAACACCGACGCCGGCGCCGGGTCGGTGAGGTCGTCGGCGGGGACGTAGACGGCTTGGATCGAGGTCACCGAGCCCTGCTGAGTCGAGGTGATCCGTTCCTGCAGCACGCCCATCTCGGTCTCCAGCGTCGGCTGGTAACCGACCG
>JBKJXG010000123.1:0-3195 GCA_046716525.1 Solirubrobacterales bacterium | reverse complement strand
GCAGCGCTCATCCACGCCCCCCGTCGTCCTCCAGCATCCGCTCGAGGATTCCGGCGGCCCGCTCCAAGGTCTCGATCTCATCCTGTTCCAGGCGCTTGAGACGCTTGGCGATGTAGGCGTTCTTGCGACCGCGCAGGCGCTTGAGCAGCGACCTGCCCTCGCCTGTGGAGCTGACGAGGCAGGCACGGCCGTCGGCGGGGTCGGCGGTGCGCTCGATCAGCCCTGCGGCTTCGAGATTGGCGATCGTCCGCGTCGCCGTCGGCCGCTTGACGCGCTCCCGCTGCGCAAGCTCGCTCGGCGTCAGCGGCCCGTGCGCCTCGATCGTCGCAAGGGCGGCGGTCAGGGTGGGACTGAGGCCGTCGTGCTCGGCATCCGCAGCCTCTTGGCGCAGGCGGCGTGCGGTGCGCGCGATCGCGAGCCGAAGACGAGCGGCGGTGTCGCTCGTCGTGCTTGGTGTGATTACCATTGCTAATTAGTTTAGCGAAGTAGTTACGGACGAACGGCATCAGTGGGGGAAGTGATGCTCGAGCGCGAGCGAGACTCCTGCTGCTGGCCCGGAGTTGGATTCGGGTGATGACTCATGGGTCCTATAGGTCCCTTAGCTCATCACTCGACTGAGATTCACCGCACGCGCTCGCATTACCACCCTCCCTAACCAGCGCTAGCCGCCCACATACGCCACCAACGCCGGGAGGTTCGCCGTCTACCGTCGCGACCTCTTTCGCAGCTTCGCGAACTGCGTCCAGGAGCGAGTGTTGGCGATGTCGGCAGCGGTGAGCCAGCCGCGGCGAGCGGTGGCGAGCCCGTATTTCATGTTGGTCAGCGTGTCGACGCCGTGAGCGTCGGTGTTGACGCAGATGAGGACGCCTGCGTCGCAGGCCAGCCGCGCGTGGCGCTCGGAGAGGTCGCGGCGGTTGGGATTGCCGTTGATCTCGATCATCGTCCCGTTCGCCGCGGCCGCGGCGGCTACGGCCTCGACGTCGATGTCGTAGGGCTCGCGCCTGCCGATCAAGCGCCCCGTGAGGTGACCGATGCAGTCGACGAGGGGGTGCTCGATCGCGGCGATCACCCGCTTGGTCATCTCCTTGCCCGACATCCGAAACGAGGTGTGGACGCTCGCGATCACCCAGTCGAGCTGCTCGAGCACCTCGTCGGCATAGTCGGGGGAGCCGTTGGGCATGATGTTGACCTCGGAGCCGGCGAGCAGGCGAAAGCGCTTGCCCTTGTAGCCGGCGTTGAGCACGGCGACCTCCTTGATGCGTTCGAGCAGCATGTCCGCGGTTACGTGATCGCCGAAGCCGTGGGTTGCCGAGTGGTCTGTGACCGCGAGGTAGCCGTAGCCTCGTGCTCGCGCGCCTTCAGCCATCTCGTCGAGCGAGTTGCGCCCGTCCGACAGCGTCGTGTGGCAGTGAAGGTCACCGCGGATGTCGCCGATCTCGACCAGGTCGGGCAGGCGCCCCTCCGCGGCGGCGGCGATCTCACCGTTTCCCTCGCGCAGCTCGGGCTCGATGTAGGTGAGGCCGAGGCGCTCGTAAACCTCGCCCTCGGTGGCGTAGCGCGAGACATCGCCGGTCTCGGTCTCGAGGATCCCGTGCTCGGAGACCGAGAGGCCCTGCTTGACGGCGCGCTCGCGCAGATCGACGTTGTGTTGAGCCGAGCCGGTGAAATGCTGAAGCAGGTTGCCGTAGGCGTCGGGCTCGACGATCCGCAGGTCGACCGAGATCCCGTTGTGAGTCGCGATCCGCGTCCCCGAGACGCCGGCCGAGCCGGACTGAGCGGCGAGCTCGTGCTCGGTCAGCGCGACTGCGAGCGCCTCGGGTTCGCTCGCCGTCGCGATCAGGTCGATGTCCTTGCAGGTCTCCGCC
This sequence comes from Solirubrobacterales bacterium, assembly GCA_046716525.1. Lineage (GTDB taxonomy): Bacteria > Actinomycetota > Thermoleophilia > Solirubrobacterales > 70-9 > WHSW01. The sequence continues at coordinate 1,330 of JBKJXG010000123.1, read as the reverse complement.
AAACGCCGAGCCGAACCGGCGACCTCGACGGCGTCGCTGGCCGGGTGCTCGCGCAGCGCAGCCGCCAGCTCCTCGGCCACAGCGAGCACGTCCGATAGCAGCAGTCGCTCCACAGGCCCCTCGTCGCCGAGCTTGGCGAGCGCCTCGATCACGTTGTCCTCGACCTTGGCACCGAGCCCCTTGAGGTCGCGAATCTTCTCGCCTTCGGCAGCCTCGCGCAGATCCTCGAGGCTGGCGACCCCGAGCTCGTCATAGAGCCGGCGCACCGTCTTCGAGCCGAGCCCCGGGATTCGCGTCACCTCGATCAGCGAAGGCGGGAACTTCGCCTTGAGCTTCTCCGCGGCTGGAATCTGCCCGGTCTCGACGAGATCGACGATTTTCGTCTGCAGCGTGTCGCCGATACCTGCGAGCTCGGTGGCGCGCCCGGCGCGGGCAAGTTCGGCGATCGAGACCGGACTCTGGCGGATCACGCGGGCCGCCTCCTTGTAGGCGATGACGCGATAGCGGTTCGCGCCGTCGAGCTCATACAGAGTCGCCAGTTCCGACATCGCCTCTGCGATCTCTGCGTTGCGCATCTCGCGGTCCACTGGCTTCAAGAATAGATTGCGCGGGTGGCCCCAACCGCGCCAGTGTGGCTGATCCTGCCCACCTACAACGAGGCCGAGAACCTCGAAGCCCTGGTCGCCGCCGTGCGCGCGCATCTGCCCACGACCGAGCGGCGAGTGCTGGTCGTCGACGACGCCTCGCCGGACGGAACCGGTGAGATCGCCGACCGCCTCGCCGCCACTCATGACGACGTCGCGGTTCTGCATCGCGCGCGTAAGGACGGCATCGGCCCCGCCTACGTTGCCGGGTTTCGTCAGGCGCTTGACTCCGGCGCAGAGCTGGTCGCTCAGATGGACGCCGACTTCTCTCACGATCCCGCCGACCTGCCGCGCCTGCTCGCTGTCGCCGCCGACGCCGATTTGGTCCTCGGTTCGCGCTACGTCGAAGGCGGCGCGGTGGCGGACTGGGGCCCAATCAGGCGGCTGATCAGCCGGGGCGGCAGCGCTTACGCTCGCGCCATTCTTGGCACCGGGGTCACCGACCTCACGGCCGGCTTCAAGGTCTACCGGCGCGAGGTGCTCCAGCGCATCGGCCTGGAGACGATCGCATCCGTCGGCTACGCGTTTCAGGTCGAGACCACTTTTCGCGCCGTGAGGGCGGGCTTTCGTGTCGTCGAGGTGCCAATCGTCTTTCGCGACCGCCGCGTCGGCCAGTCGAAGATGAGCGGCGCGATCGTCTGGGAAGCGGCAGCGCGCGTGCCGCTGATGCGCCTGCGGCGCCGGGG
>JBKJXG010000122.1:0-4500 GCA_046716525.1 Solirubrobacterales bacterium | reverse complement strand
TCGCGGCCGCCGCCGATGTTGTAGACGGCGCCGGCACGCGGGCTCTCGTGGAACGCGGCGAACGCGCGCACGAGATCGGCGCTGTGGATGTTGTCGCGAACCTGCTTACCGCCGTAGCCGAGCACCGTGTAGGAGGTGGCAGTGACCGTGCAGCGCATCAGATAGGCCAGGAATCCGTGCAGCTGAGCGCCCGCGTGCTGTGGCCCGGTGAGACAGCCACCGCGAAAGCACACTGTCTGGAGCCCGAAGTAGCGCCCGTACTCCTGCACCAAGAGGTCAGCGGCGGCCTTCGAGACGCCGAATAGCGAGTGCGTCGAGAGGTCGATCGACATCGAGGTGTCGATGCCCGCGTAGTAGCGATGTGTTTCGGCCAGCTCCAGGCGCGTCGGCAGTTCTTCGAGTGGAAGCTGGTTCGGTGTATCGCCGTAGACCTTGTTGGTCGAGCAGAAGATGAAGGGCGCCTCGAGCGCATGGACGCGGGTTGCCTCGAGCAGGTTCAGGGTGCCGTTCGCATTGACGTCGAAGTCGGTATGGGGCTCGCGCGCTGCCCAGTCGTGAGAGGGCTGGGCGGCGGTGTGGACGACGACCTCGATCTTCGCAGCGTGCTCCTTGAAGACGCGCTCGACGGCGCCGGCATCGCGGATGTCGATGTCCAGATGGTGAAACTCGGGATGGTTGGCGCTGAGCTCGGCGCTGGTGGCGGCGGTCGAGGCCTCGGGACCGAAAAAGCGGGCGCGCATGTCGTTTTCGAGCCCGACGACGTCGAGCCCCGCGGCGACCAGCGCCCGTACGGACTCGGAGCCGATCAGCCCACCCGATCCGGTGACGATGGCGACGCTCATGAAGGCGAGGAGGCTAGTGGAGGGGTACGCCATGGCTGCGTCTGGCTCTACTCTCGCGCTGCGATGGACTTCGAGCGTCTTTACGAGTACCGCTTCCGCGGCGTCGACCAGGCCGACCGCGAGGCCGTCTGGCGGGAGATCTCGCGCTATGTCACCGAGCAGGTGCTCGGCAGCCCCCAGCGCCTGCTCGACCCAGCGGCCGGCCGCGGCGAGTTCATCGCCACCGCCCCGGCACCCGAGCGCTGGGCGGTCGACGCTGTCGAGCATGGGCCTGACGGCGACGCGCCCGGAGTGCGAAAGATTGTCTCCGAGATCAACGAGGCAGATCTCCCGCTGGACTACTTCGACGGCATCTTCGTCTCCAACTTCCTCGAGCACCTGGCGAGCCAGCAGGCCGTCCATGAGTTTCTCTCGAAGATGTTGACGGTGACCCGGCCCGGTGGCCGGATCGCGATCATGGGCCCGAACTTCCGCTACTGCGCAAACGAGTACTTCGATTTCGCCGATCACATCGTCGCCCTGAGCCACCTCGCCGTCGCCGAGCACCTTCACACCGCCGGCTTTCGCGTCACGCAGTGCGTGGCGCGGTTCTTGCCCTATTCGTTCACCGGCCGGCTGCCGGCGTCAGCATCGCTGACCCGTCTGTACTTGAACCTGCCGCTTGCATGGCGATTCGCCGGCAAGCAGTTCCTCGTCGTCGCCGAGCGCTGACCGCCGCTCAGCGAGTTGGCCTGGGTCGCCGGTAATCGCCTCTGCTCAAGTGATGCTCCAGGAACACGTAGAGGACGATGAACAGGTATCGGCCGCCCATCTCCTCGATCGCCAGCTTGCTCTTCCCGGCGCTGCGATTGCGCCAGGAGATCGGCATCGTCTTGACGGTGTGGCCTCGAACGAAGGCCTTCAGCGGCAGCTCCACGGTGAGGTTGAAATGCGGCGACAGCAATGGCTGGACGGTCTCGATGACCTCGCGCCGGTAACCCTTGAAGGCGTTGGTCGTGTCGTCGAGGCCGTGCCGAAATAGGGCTCGGATGAACCAGTTGGCAAGCCTGTTGATGATCAGTTTCGCCGGCGGGTAGCCGTGGACGGCGCCGCCGGGCATGAAGCGTGAGCCAAAGACGCAGTCGTAGCCCTCGGCGAGCGCTGCGTGATATCGGATCAGATCCTCGGGATCGTCGGAGCCGTCGGCCATCATCACCACGACCGCGTCGCCTGAGAAGCGCTCGAGACCGTGCCGCACGCTGTAGCCGAAGCCAGGCGGATTCGAGGATTGCAGGCGGCGCACGCCGTAATGCTCCTTCGCGATCGACTCGACGATCTCTGCGGTCCGGTCGGAGCTCGAGTCGTCGACGACGAGGATCTCGTGCTCGATCTTCTCGCGCTCGAGCGCGGCGGCGATCGCTCGTAGCGCGGCGGCGATCGAGCCTTCCTCGTTGCGCGCCGGGATCACGACCGAGAGCTTCACGGCCCGGCCGATCCTGGCCTGATCGACACGGCGAAGAACTCGATCTCAAGCGGCCTCTCGGAGGTGGCGAATCCACCTTCGGAGTCGACCGAGAGCGTCTCGGTGCCGGGCGCGAGCCGGAACGGCTCGGGGAAATCGGCCGCCGCAGGCGCCTGCAGCAGCAGGCCATTCACCGCGTTTGCGGCCGGCAGCCTCGCGCTGCCCAGGTTGAACTCGATCTCGCGAACCGCGGGCTTGAAGGCGAGCGCGCGAAGCTTCTCGATTCCGCCGGCCGCGGCGCCATCGATCCGGGCGAAGACCGCTTCTGAGCTGCGCGCCTCCGGCACCGGGACCGTCTCGCCATAGGCAGCCGTGACCGACCCGAGCGCGCGCTCCTCGCCACAGCGATTGTCGCCCCGTTCGATCAGCTGGTAGGCCTCGGACGTGATCACCGGTTCATAGCCGCAAAGCAGCGCCCGCGTCGCCGCCGGCGAGTCGAAGGTCGTCAGGCGACCCTCGATGCCGATCAGCGGGCTGTTGCCGTAGCCGAGATGGCGCAGCACGAACCGCGGGCCATCCCCGGCGACGAGCGTGTCCGCGTTGAGCTGATCCAGCTTCGGCGTGTAGGCGATGTAGTCCTGAATCACCGGCAGAGGCTCGTAGTCGAGGTCGTAGGCCCAGGTCAGCGCGACCTCCCAAGGGCGGGCGTCGACACTCGCATCCCCGATTTGAGAGATCAGCTCCGGGTCGACGCCGTAGCCGGCCCGCAGCGCCGCGCGGGCCTCGTCTGCGGCCTGCTCGCGCCGCTCGGATAGAACGAGGTCGCCGAGCTGGTCGACCGCAAGCTCGGGCTCGAAGCTCGTCCCGAAGCTCTCGTCGGTGACCGGGAAGTAGATCGCCGCGATCACCACGATCCAGGCCACCGCCGGGATCCGCGCCAGGCCACGCCATCGCAGCGCCAGCCAGATCGCAGCCAGGATGCCAAAAAAGGCCCCGACATGGCCGATGTCGTGGCGGACGAAGGCGTACTTCTGAAGCGATGCCAGCAGCAGCGCGACGATCGCGATCATCGCCAAGCGGCGGATCAGAGGAAGGCCGGCACTGGCCACGGCGGTGGCGGCCAAGGTCGCGACACCGAGGACGACCGCCGCCCATCCGTCCCAGGCGACCGGCGACTTTTCGAGCTGCATCGCCTCCTGGTAGCCCGAGCTCACCTGGATCGACGAGGTGACGTAGTCGCCGACGTTGCCAACCCCTTGGCCGCTCGCCAACCAGCCGACGGTAGCGGTGACGAGGAACGCGCCCGCGAGCTTGAGGACGTTTCGCAGCCGGTCGCCCTCGAGCGCCAACGTGGTCACCAGCACGATCACGAGGATCGTGACGCCGATGTTGGGCTTGACCAGCAATTCGAGACCGGCGAGGGCCCCACCACCGACAATGACGGCGCGGCCGACCCACCTCGGAGCCTCGTCCTGGAGCGCGACGAGACACCAGATCACGGCCAGCGTCAGCACGACCGAGCCGACCGCGCGTGGCACGAGCACCGCGGCGATCGCGGCAAGCAGCGCGGCCGGCAGCCAGCTGAAGCTGCGCCGTGCGATCCACAGCAGGCTGGCGGCGAGCGCCGCGCGCAGGCCGAGCAGGTAGATCGCTCCAGCCGTCGCGATCGTCCCGTCGAGCACCATCGGCTGTTCGAGCACGCCGAGAGGCCCGTAGGTGAATACGAACTCGGAGCCGTGGTTGAGCCCGTCGATCGCGGCAAGGTTGAGGCTCAACGCCCAAGAGGCGTCGAGCCCCGCGGCGGGGACGATCTGCACGTGGTCCCAGGTGAGGATGGCGACCACCAGCCCGAACAGAGCGGTGACCCAGTTGTCGTCCAAGCGCGCCAGCAGTCGCAGAGGTATACCGGTAGCCGCCGAAGTCGCGAGCAGGGCTCCGGCGCTAGCCTCAGTTGGTGCGGATCTCGGCCCAGCTGCTCGACGAACTGATCGCTCATGCCCGCGACGACGCTCCCAACGAGTGCTGCGGGATGATCGCCGCCGCGAACGGGCATTTCACCGAGCATTTCCGCGCCGAGAACGAGTTCGCCAGCCCGATGCGCTTCCAGATCGCCTCCGGCGACCAGATCCGGATTACGAACGAGATTGAGGCACGCGGAGAGGAGATCGGGGCGATCTTCCATTCGCATCCCAACACTGAGGCCTATCCATCCCAGAC
>JBKJXG010000121.1:0-2537 GCA_046716525.1 Solirubrobacterales bacterium | reverse complement strand
CTCGCCATCGCCGGGGTCGCGAACCACCGCGAGCTCGGCCCGAGGGCGCTCGTCCGGGCGTGAACGGGCCGGCCGCGCGCCGGGCCGGACCCCCCGCGCGACGACGAAGAGAAGAACGCTCAAGGCTCGTAGACCGCCGCCAAGCCGCGCCCGACCGTCTCCCACGGGGTGCCGGGTGGCTTCCTGGGGCCGTGGGGGGTCCTGACGAGTCCGCGATCAAAGATCTTCAGACCAATGGGCGGCGCGTTTTCCGCGCGCGGCCATTTCCGACGCGTGACGTGCAACCGGGAAGGGGCGCGTCGTCACCGCCAAACATGGGTGCGGGGACGAGTTCACGGTCTGATCCGAGCGACCGTGGCTGTCCTCGAGTCGGGCAGGCTTGTCGGCCTGGTCTCGATCGAGCGCGTGCTGGCCGCCGACCCGAACGCCATCGTCGAGGGGATCATGGACCCTGACCCGCCCAAGGTCGCACCGGAGACGATCATCGACGGAATCGGTGGATTTGCGACCGGGCGCTTCTCCACACCTGAGGAGGTCGCCACGCTGATAACCCTGCTCGCTTCGGAACGAACCGCGAACATCACCGGACGAACTACGTCACCGACAGCGGCCTGAGCAAGGCGACTTAGGCCCGTGACCGGCAGTCAACCGATGAGCCGCAAGCAGTCTGCAGTCGAGCCCGGCGGGCGACCGGAAGGCGACGGAGTGGCGTTCGAGAGCGGCCCCGGGCGTTGGGTGCTCGCCATCGCCGTGCTCGGCTCCGGCCTGACCTTCCTCGATGGCACGGTGGTCAACGTGGCCCTGCCCGACATCGGCCGCGATCTCGGGGCCTCGACAAGCTCGCTGCAATGGATCCTCAACGGCTACCTGCTGACGCTCGCCTCGCTGATCCTGCTCGGTGGAGCGCTCGGAGACCGTTATGGGCGCCGGCGCATCTTCGTGCTCGGGGCGGGCATGTTCACCGGCGCTTCGCTGCTTTGCGCGGTCGCTCCCAACGTCGAGTTGCTGATCGTCGCCCGGATGTTGCAGGGAATCGGCGGAGCGATGCTGACCCCTGGGAGCCTGGCAATGATCGAGGCGAGCTTTCGACCCTCCGACCGCCCCCGAGCGATCGGCGCCTGGTCGGGGCTGGGCGGCGTCGCGGCGGCGATCGGGCCGTTGCTCGGCGGCTGGCTGGTCGCTGCGATCTCGTGGCGGGCGATCTTCCTGATCAACTTGCCGATCGGGATCTTCGTGATCGCGATGGCCGGCCGCCACGTGCCCGAGACCCGCGATCCGATGTCGAGCGGCCGGCTCGATCTTCCCGGTGCCGCGCTCGCCGCCCTCGGTCTCGCCGGAACGACCTACGCGCTGATCGAAGGTCCCGGAGGGCTTTCGCCTTTGATCGTGCTCGCCGGAGCCGGCGGGGTCGCTGCCCTGATCGCCTTCTTGATCACCGAGCGGCGCAGCGCGAATCCGATGATGCCGCTTGGGATGTTCTCCTCGCGCCAGTTCAGCGCCGCGAACCTGGTCACGTTTGCGGTCTACGCCGCCTTGGGGGGCTTTTTCTTTCTCTTCGTCAGCTTCCTGCAGATCTCTCTCGGCTACTCGCCGGTCGCCGCCGGCGCTGCATCACTACCGGTGACGCTGTTGATGCTGGGAGGGTCGGCTCGCTCTGGGGCTCTCGCTCAGCGCATCGGCCCCAGGATCCCGCTCACGGTCGGGCCGTTGGTGATCGCTGCCGGGCTGCTGCTGCTGACGAGAATCGGCCCCGGCGACAGCTACGTCTCGAGTGTGCTGCCGGCGGTGATCGTTTTCGGCTCGGGCCTGACACTGGTGGTGGCGCCGGTCACAGCGACCGTGCTCGCAGCCGCCGACGCGCGCCATGCCGGAATCGCTTCGGGCATCAACAACGCTGTCGCCAGGGTCGCCGGCCTGCTTGCCGTCGCGATACTGCCGGTGATCGCCGGGCTCACGGGCGACAGCTTCTATGACCCCAAGGCGATGACCGACGGCTTTCGGATAGCGATGATCGCGAGCGCTGCGCTCGCTGCGGCCGGCGGCGCCCTCGCCTGGCTGACGATCACCGATGACGTGCTCGTCGCTGAGCCAACGCGGCGAGGCGAACTTCCGATGGAAGTGTCGACTGACTTCTCGTGTGCCGTGGCGGGAATCCCAATGCGGTCGTCGCGCGAGCGTTCGGGGAGCGCCTAGCCGCGTTGACGGTCTAATCTTTCTCGATCTCCCTGACTGCGGCGAGACGCCGGCAGAGATCGCGCTACGGTGGTACGCGAGGGATCACGCAGACCCTCAGGCGAGTCAGCCAATTGGCAGGGGTACATGAGGCGCAGATTTCTCAACCAAGTGCATAACCAGTGGGCTGGCTTTCTCGCCCTATTCCTCGTCCTCGCGGGCGGCACCGCCTACGCGGCCAACACCATCGGAAGCGCCGATGTGATCGATAACTCGTTGCTCAGCGCCGATCTCCAGGACAACGCCGCGGTCGCTACTGGCGACGTGATCAACGACACTGTGTCCGGCGGGGGGCTTAGAGCCGT
>JBKJXG010000120.1:0-2667 GCA_046716525.1 Solirubrobacterales bacterium | reverse complement strand
CTTCTCGGCCTCGAGCTCGACGTCCTTGTCGTAGATCTCCTCGACCGTGAGCCGGCCGAGCTTCTTGCCGTTGCCGGCACTGAGCTCGACAACGTCGCCGACCGAGCATTCGAGATCGGTCGCGAGCGTGATCGGTATCGGCCAGATCTCCCCGCCGGTGAGGCGCATGTCCTCGCACACGGATTTCCAGTCGTCGGATCCGAGGAAGCCGGTCAGCGGCGCGAAGCCGCCGTTTCCGAGCAGCTCGAAATCCGAGGCCTGGCGGTTCGTCAGCGTCAGCGCCAGGCCGGTGTCGGCGCTACCCATTGATTCCGCACTCGGTCCGGTCGGTTCCGGCCCAGCGGCCGGCTCGCTCGTCGGCACCGCTCGGCGCGACGGTTGTGCAGGGCATGCATCCGATCGACGGATATCCCTGGTCGTGAAGTGGGTTGTAAGGCACGTGATTTTCCTTTATGTAGTTCCAGATTCGCTTTTCGTCCCAGTCCGCCAGGGGGTTCAGCTTCCAGAGACCGAAGCGCTCGTCCCAGCCGAACCTCGGGGCGTTTGCGCGAGTCGGTGAGTCGGCTCTGCGAACACCGGACACCCAGCAACTCACGTCGCCGAGGGCCGTTCGCATCAACTCGACCTTGCGGTCCGCGCAGCAGCCGTCCTGGCCAGGGCGCAGGAGATTAGCGGCGCGTCGCTCCTCCTGCTCTGCGAGTGAAATGTCGGCAAAGCGCTCGAACTCGATGCCGTAGCGCTCGGCGAGCGCGTTCCGGGTGTCGTAGGTCTCCGGAAACAGCAGGCCCGTGTCGACGTAGAAGAAGCGCGTCTGGGGGGCCACCCGGGTGACGATGTCGACAATCACCGAGCTCGTCTTCTGAAACGAGACCGCGATCCGCAGGTCGCTACCGAAGCGGTCCGAGGCCCAGGCAATCGCCTGCTCGGCGTTCAGCGATTCGACCTCCGAGCCGAGCGCCTCCGGGTCGACGACCTCGCCACCGATCGTCGGCGGTGCGGGTGCGTGTCCGTTGCCGTTGGTCGACGGCAGCGGGGTGTCGATCAAGTACGAATTGCCGCCCATCAGATCGCGCACTCGCCTTCGCCGCGCTCGACCGCGTAGGGCTCGGAGCGGTTCCAGTCGATGAACTCGTTCATCGTCTCGAGGTTGAACTCGGCCGGCAGCGACAGATCGCGGACGAGGTCCTCGAACTCCTTCGTCCCCACGCGCTCGACGAACTGATTGAACGTCTCGCTCTCGGAGTCGCGCTTGGACTCGTAGTGTCGAACCCAGCGCTCGACCGCATCGGGGACGCGCTTGGACGGCAGCCGCAGCTTCAGGCGGTGGCCGAAGATCACGTCGCCGCCCTCGAAATTGCCGCCGACGTGCGGAATGTAAGCGGGCATCGTGCGCTGGCCGACCTTGATCGAGGCGCCGTAGAAGCCGATGTTGCCGATGTGGTGCTGACCACAGCCGTTGGGGCAGCCCGACATCTTGACGTGGATCTGGCGGCTCAGCGGATCGGTGATCTGCATCGACTCGATCCGCTCCTGCAACGCTCGGTTCAGGCCCATCGAGCTCGTGATTCCGAGCTTGCAGCTGTCGGTGCCGGGACAGGAGACGGTGTCCTCGATCGTCATCGCGCCGGCGTCGGCGAGGCCGAGATCGCTGAGCCGGCGCCAGACGTCGTAGACGGCTTCGTCGCGAACCCAGCGCAAGACGAAGTTCTGCTGCACCGTGGACCGGGCGTAGCCGCCGGTGTACTCGCGCATGATCTGGCCGAGGCCTCGAAACTGCTCCGGGGTGAGGTCTCCGCGGGTTACCTTCACGGTCACGGTCGAGAAGCCCGCTTGGCGCTGAGGCGCGACGTTGGCTTCACGGAAGCGCTCGAACTGGGAGCTGTCGCCGTTGGCGCTGGTGAACGCTCCGGGAACCGAAGGCGCGTTGAGCTCTTCCTCGTCGATGAACAGAAGGCGGTCGATTGAGAAGTCGCGCTCGCCTACCCAGTCGCCTTCGAGCTCTTGGTCGACCATCTCGCGAAAGGCCTCGATGCCGACCTTGTCGACCAAGACCTTGATCCTGGCGCGGGCGCGGTTGACACGCAGCCACTCCTGGCGGTCGAAGATCCGCAGGCACGCCTCGGTGACCTTGAGGTAGTCGCCGTTGTCGAGCTCGACGAACTCGTAGAGGGTGGGGGCGACGCGGGGCATGATCGAGGTGCCGCCGCCGACGACGATCTCGACCCCGCGGACGCCGTCGCGCTCGCGCGGGATGAAGCCGATGTCGTGGATGCGGGTGATCGCGACGTCCTCGGAGGTGGCCGTGAACGCGGTCTTGATCTTGCGCGGCATCAGCTGTGTCGTCGGGTGGCGGACGAAATAGCGCACGTATGCGCCTGCGTAGGGCGTGATGTCGAAGAGCTCGGAGTGCGCGACCCCGGCGAAGGGATCGCCGGTGACGTTGCGCACGGTGTTGCCGCAGCCCTCGCGCGAGGAGAGGCCGACCGCGGAGATCTCCTTGATCAGCTCCTTCATGTCGGTCAGCGGCACGTGGTGGATCTGGATGTTCTGGCGGGTCGTGATGTGACCCTTGTTCAGCGGCGCGAACTGCTCGACCACGCTGGCGAAGGCGTCCATCTGATCGGGAGTGACACCGCCCATCGGGAGCTTCACGCGAACCATCTGGAC
>JBKJXG010000119.1:0-4927 GCA_046716525.1 Solirubrobacterales bacterium | reverse complement strand
CGAAGTCGTCGGAGTCGACGCCAATCCGCAGGCCCACGAGCACGCGAAGCTGCGCTACACAGCGGCCAACCTGCGCTTCGAGCGCGGCTTGGTCGAGGCCTACGAGGGCCCTTGCGACGCGATCGTCTTCCTGCAGACGATCGAGCACATCCACGAACCCGGGGCTCTGCTCGATGGATTCGCTCGGGCGGCGGCTGTCAGCTACGTCTCGACCCCGAACCGGCTCACGCTGGCGCCCGAAGGCGCGGAGAAGTCGGACAACCCATGGCATCTGCGCGAATACACGGCCGCTGAGTACCGCGAGCTGCTCAGCGCCAGCTTCTCCGCGATCGACCTCTACGGCCTCTTTCACGCTCGCAAGCTGCGCCTGCACGAACTCGCACTGAGAGCGGGCTGGGATCGCGTCCACAAGGCGCTGGGCCTGACCAAGCCGTTCTACGACCGCTTCGTGCCGGCGATCGCCGCCTCCGACTTCACCCTCGTGCCCGCTTCGCACTGCGACCTCGATCGCGCTCTCGACTTCATCGCGGTCTGTCGCAAGTGAGCGACGACGTCGCCGAGGGCCGGGTGGGCGATCTCGCGCTCGTCCTCCACAGCCACATGCCCTATGTAGAGGGCTTCGGCACGTATCCGTTCGGAGAGGAATGGCTGTTCGACGCGCTCATCCGCTCCTACCTGCCGGTGCTGAGGTACGCCGAAAAGCTGACGATGACGGTGACGCCTGTGCTCGCCGACCAGCTCGAGGCCGCCGGCGTCCGCGCTCGTCTGCTGGATTTTCTTCGGGAGTACCGAATTGGTTCGTGCCGCGCCGACATCGCCGACGTCGAGGCTCCGCTGAAACCGGCCTGCGAGGCCGAGGCGAGAAGATACGAGCGAGCGCTGGATCAGCTCGAGGCAGACGACGATCTCATCAGCCTCTTCAGTCGGCCCGCGGCCGCCGGGCGGATCGAGCTGATCCCGTCGACCGCCACCCACGCCGTGTTGCCGCTGGTTGCCACGGCCGATGTGCGCCGGCTTCAGATCGACGCCGGCCTTGGCTCTCATCGCCGGCGCTTCGGCGAACCCGAAGGCTTCTGGCTCGCCGAGTGCGCATATGAGCCCGGCCTGGAAGACCTGCTCGCCGAGCGCGGAATCGATTGGTTTTGCACCGACCAGAGCGCCCATGAGCCCGCTCTCGCTGCGCTCGCCCCGATCGCCTCACCCGGCGGACCGACCGCATTCACGATCGACTGGGAGGCAATCTCGTGGCTGTGGTCGCTTGACGGCTATCCCTCGGATCGCCTCTATGCGGACTTCCACCGCAAATCGCTTCGCGGGGCGCGTCCGTGGGCGATTTCGGGCGAGCCCTATCAACCCGAGGCGGCCGCGGCACGAGCAAGCGAGCAAGCCGCTGAGTTCGTCGCCTCGGTGCGAGCGCGCCTCGAGCGCTTTGCGGCCGAGCGCGGCCGTCGCGGGCTGATCGTCTTCGCCATCGACACCGAGCTGCTCGGCCATTGGTGGTGGGAAGGGCCGGTGTGGCTGGAGGAGGTGCTGAAGCTTTGCCGCGGACACGGGGTCGAGCTGCTCGCGCTGAGTGAGGCGGCGAGGCGACACGAGCCCGAGCCACGCACGCTTCGACGTTCGACTTGGGGCGAGGCCAAGGACCTCTCGACCTGGGATTCGCCCGAGGTCGCCGACATGGCGTGGGCCGCGCGCCGGCTCGAGCTGAGGCTTCTGCGTGGCCTCGGCATGGGGGTCAGGGGGCCGGCGGCGATCAGGGCTACCCGTGAGCTGCTCGCGCTGCAGGCGAGCGACTGGGCCTTCCTCGATCGCCGCGGTCAGGCGGGCGACTATCCCTACCGGCGCTCGACCGACCACGCCGAGGCCCTGCTCGAGGCCATAAACTCCGTCGCCGATCCGCCGGACGGGGGCCTGCGCAATCTCGCGCCGGACCTGAGCCTGAGCGCCCTGCTCGAGCCTTAGAACACACCTGACGACCTTGAAGCAGTGAACCGAGTCCTGATCCTGTCCTGGGAGTACCCGCCGCTGATCGAGGGCGGGCTGGCGCGTCACGTTCGAAAGCTCTCCGAGAACCTGGCGGATGAGACCGAGGTGCATGTGCTGACGCGCGGCGGCGAGGAGTCTCCGGAGGAGGAGCTTCACGGTGGAGTGCACATCCATCGTGTCCGCGAGCCCACGCGTCCCACTGACCTCGGCGAGTTTGTCGCCTGGGTCGAGCGCATGAACGCCGACATGCTCGCCGCCGGCGTCGAGCTTGGCGACCGCTATCAGTTCGACCTCGTCCATGGCCACGACTGGCTCGTGGCGATGGCGGGCGACCACCTCGCGCGCCGCTTCGACGCGCCGCTGGTGACGACGATTCATGCGACCGAGCACGGGCGCCATCAGGGTTGGGTCGACAAGCACCCTCAGAGTCACATCCACGGCGTCGAGCGCTGGATCACCAACCGCTCCGAACGCGTCATCGCCTGCTCGCATTACATGCGCGAGCAGATCATCGACATCTTCGGCGTCGACGAGGAGCGGATCTCGGTCATCCCCAACGGCATCGACCCCGAGGACCTTCAGCCCCAGGACGACAACGAGCTGCGGCGGCTGCGCTCGGAGTTTGCGGCGCCCGAGGAGAAGCTCGTCCTGCTGATCGGCCGGCTCGTCTACGAGAAGGGCTTTCAGCTCGCACTCGAGGCGATGCCGAGGCTGATCGACGCCGTCCCTGGGACGCGGTTCCTGGTCGCCGGCTCAGGCACCCACGAGCAGGAGCTGCGAAAGCAGGCTGCCGAGCTGGGGCTCATGGACCACGGCACTTTCCTCGGCTGGATCGGCGACGACGTCTTGCACTCGCTCTATCGCATTGCCGACGCCTGCGTGATTCCGTCTCTGTACGAGCCGTTCGGACTCGTGGCGCTGGAAGCGATGGCCTCCGATTGCCCATGCATCGTCGCCGACACCGGCGGCCTGCGCGAGATCGTCTCCCACGGCGAGGTCGGGCTGCGCTTTCGAGCCCGCGATCCGGCGTCGCTGGGCGAGATGGTCGAGCGTGTGCTAACCGACGCCGAGCTTCGCGACCGTCTCGTCGCCGAGGGCTCCGAGCACATCCTGCGCTTCGACTGGGCCGACGTGGCCGAGAGCACGGCCGAGATCTACGCCGAGCTCGCCGGCGACGCGGCGCGGGCTTAGCGACCGTGGTCGATCCGCGTTCCGCGGGCCCGCCCCAGCAGGACGCTTCTGCGGGCTAAGGACGTTGTACTTTGCGTGGAGAGTCCAACCCCGTGCACATCGCGTGAAGGGCGAGAAACTACGGCCATGCAGCAGTTTCTCGCCCTTCGTTAGTCCCGCAGGCAATTGGGCTTAGGACGAGAAGTCCAACAGCTCACTCTCGACGAAGTCGGTAAAAGTGCTCGTCGAACCGCAGCAACCTTGCGAGTGCGTCCGGTTCCGTGTCCGCAACCTCGACGTCGGTCACCGTCCATTGCGAAAAGGCAGTCTCCACCTCGCTGCGCGACGCACCGCGAGGCAGGGGTCCCCTGCGCCCGGGCGCAAACACGTCGAGCAGCACCGTGGCATCGGCGGCCGCGATCGTGCTGACCTCACGGCCCATCGCGGCGCGCTGTTCATCGGTCAGGCCGTGGAAGGTCCCCGTGTCCAGGACCAAGCGGAAGTCTGAGCCGATGTCTGCCGCTCGAAGGTCGGTGACGTCGCCCTGAACAAGCCGCATCTCGACACCCGCTTGGCGGACCCGGTCGCGGCCACGCTCGACGGCCTTCTCAATCATGTCGACACCCGTGACCTGCCACCCGCGCTTTGCCAGTGCGACACCCCAGACCCCGCTCCCGCAGCCGAGGTCTAGCGCCGGTCCGTAGGGCGGCTCGCCTCCTGCCTCCTCGCGGGCGAACAAGCCAGCGAGCTTGTCGGCGAACGGTCGATGCTCTGCGAGGTCCTCCCAGGGGTGAAAGCCGAGTCGGTAGAAGAACTCGTATGGAACGCCCATGGTGTGCTCCTCAAGGTTCGCTTACGCGGGGTTCTGCTGCGACATCGTCCCCGCGCAGTATCTCGCGATCCATCGGGATTGTCGCTTTCGATGCGTTGCGCTTTTCGTCCAAAGCGCTACTTCTGAGAGCTACTCCGACAGCCCGGTGGCTTCGAGGGCCTGTTCACGGGTCTCGTGCTCGCGGGCCGCGATCCGGCTATCCCGAACGGTGAACATCGCACCGAGGTCAGAGGGGGCCTGCGTGTCTATGTGGTCTTGACCACCAGAACCGAGCAGCCCGCGTTGTGCGTGACCGTGTTCGGGACGCTGCCTAGGACCCGGCGCTTCATCCCCATATTGCCGATTACCAGAAGATCGGCCCCGCATTCCTCGGCCAGCCGCACGAGTACCTCGCCCGCATCGCCCTCGTCGGCACGGGTCTCGCAGTCAATTCCGTCCTTGCCCAGGTCCTCCTCGATGCGCTCGAGAATTGATCTCACTCTGGCCGACGAGTTCGAGATCCACTGCAGCTCGACGTTCTGGGGCCTGGCTGCGGACGAGCCCTTCGAGCGCTCGAAGGCGCTCAGGAGCACCAGCTTGGCCCCAAAGCGTCGCGCGATTTCAGCCGCCTCCCTGACGGCCTCGTCTGCCGTTTCCGATCCGTCGGTTCCAACGGCCACGATGGAAATCATCGAGGTTGAGTATCCAGCAAACGGGGACGCGGTGGCGATTCGGCCGCGTCTCGTCCAATGCGCTACTTCTGTGTTACTCCCGCAGCCCGGCGGCTTCGAGGGCCTGTTCACGGGTCGCGTACTCGCGGCAACGCGCAAGCTTTCCATCTCGAATCGAGTAGACGACCGCTTCCGTCTGATCCGTTTCGACGCCGCTGAGCTTCGCGCGTCCGCCGAACCGCTCAACCGCGACCACCGTATCCGTACCGGCGTCGATCAATTCGACCGG
>JBKJXG010000118.1:0-2587 GCA_046716525.1 Solirubrobacterales bacterium | reverse complement strand
GTCGAGGAGGCCGACGCCGTCCGGGCCACCGTCAGCCTCACCGGGCAGCTGGCCTCCGTCGACGAGGACCTCACCGGCCGGGAGAACCTGATCCTGCTCGGCTGGCTTCTCGGGCTCAAGCGGCCGGCGGCCAAAGGCAGGGCCGACGAGCTGCTGGACGCGTTCGGCCTCACCGAGGCCGCGGGCCGGCTCGTCAAGCACTTCTCAGGAGGGATGCGCCGCCGCCTCGACATCGCCGCCAGCATCGTCGTCACCCCGCGGCTGATGTTCCTCGACGAACCGACGACCGGCCTCGATCCGCGCTCGCGTAACCAGGTCTGGGACATCATTCGCGCCCTAGTCGCCGAGGGAACGACGATCCTGCTCTGCACCCAGTACCTCGACGAGGCCGACCAGCTCGCCGAGGGGATCGCGGTGATCGACCACGGCAGGGTGATCGCCGAGGGCACGCCCGCTCAGCTCAAGGCCTCGGTCGGCCTCGGCACCCTGAACGTGCGCCTGCTCGATCCGGCACAGCGGCCCCAGGCCCGGCAGCTGCTCGAGCGCGAGCTTGGCGCCGTCAGCCTCGACCCCGATCCAGCGGCGCTGACCGCGCAATGCGCTGACGTCGATCGCGCCGCGGGCGCGGTGGCAGCGCTCTCGCACAGCGGCGTCGGCATCGGCGCCTTCTCCCTCGGACAGCCGAGCCTCGACGAGGTCTTCCTCGCGCTCACCGGTCATCCGGCCGAGGACGACAGCCCTGACGGTCCAGCCCCCGAACGAGAGCAGCAGTTCGCATGAGCGCCAACCCGACGACACCAGCCGATCTCGAAACCGCCGCCGCTCAGACCGAGGCGGTGCGCAAGGCGCTTTCCTCGACGCCACGTCCGCCGCGCGCGAGCGCGCTCTCGGCCACGGTCACGTTCGGCTGGCGCGGGATGCTGAAGGTCAAGCACGTGCCCGAGCAGCTGCTCGACGTGACGATCACGCCGGTGATGTTCCTGCTCATGTTCACGTACCTGTTCGGCGGCGCGATCGCCGGCTCGACCGGCGATTACCTTGACTACATCCTCCCCGGAGTTCTGGTGATGTCCGTTCTCTTCACCACCGTCTACTCAGGGATCGCGCTCAACACCGATCTCACGAGGGGCGTCGTCGATCGCTTTCGCTCACTGCCGATCTGGCGCCCCGCGCCTCTGGTCGGCGCCGTGCTCGGCGACAGTGTCCGCTACGCGGTCGCCGGGACCGTGATCATCGTCCTCGGCGTGGTGCTCGGGTTCCGCCCCGATGCCGGTGTCGGCGGCATGCTCGCGGCGCTGGGGCTGGTGGTGGTCTTCTCCTTCGGCCTCTCCTGGGTGTTCACGACGCTTGGTCTGCTGATGCGCTCGCCCAACGCCGTCATGAATGCCGGCTTCATGGCGATCTTTCCGCTCACCTTTCTCAGCAACGTCTTCGTCGACCCGTCGACGCTCCCGAGCGCGCTCGAGGCGTTCGTCGACGTCAACCCGATTTCGCATTTGGTCACGGCCGCGCGAGGCCTGATGGAAGGCACTGCGCAAGGCAGCGACGTCTTGATCGTGCTCGCCACCGCCGCGGCGATCACCGCGGTGTTCGCGCCGCTGACGTCGCACCTCTACTACAAGAGAGGCTGAAACGGTGAGTAGAAAGCTGATCGTGTCCGAGTTCGTCTCACTCGACGGCGTGATGGAGGCGCCGGGGGGAGAGCCGGGCCACCAGCACAGCGGCTGGGTCTTCGACTTCATGAGCCCAGAGCAGGAGTCCTACAAGCTCGCAGAAACACTGGAGAGCGAGACCCTGCTGCTCGGCCGCGTCACCTACGAGGGCTTTGCCGCTGCCTGGCCCGAGCGCGGCGGCGAGTTCGCCGACAAGATGAACGAGATGTCGAAGCTGGTCGCTTCGACGACCCTGAGCGAGCTCGACTGGAACAACTCTGCGGTGATCGACGGTGACGTACCCGATGCGATCGCCCAGCTGAAGCAGTCAGACGGCGGCCCGATCCTCGTTGCCGGCAGCTGCACGCTCGTGCACACCCTGCTCGAACACGACCTCGTCGACGAGCTGCGGCTGATGGTCTTCCCGGTCGCGCTCGGCTCCGGGCTGCGCGTCTTCCCCGAGACCGAGCGCAAGACGGTGCTCGCGCTGGCCGAGACGCAGGTGTTCGACTCGGGCGTTGTCGTCAACACCTATCACCGGGCAGGCTGAAGCTCAGCGCCCGACATGGATCCCGATTCGCTCCGGGATCCCGGCGACGAGGCGCGTCAGCACCCCGGGCTTCTCGCCGCGCTCGAATGCCTGCTCCTGGCGCAGGATCGCGCGGCGGATGATCGAGCCACCGATGTAGCGGAAGGGCTCGGGCGGGACCTTGACCAAGTCCGGCGCGATATAGGCGAGACGAGCGGCGCCATCGCGGCGATCGAGGGCCAATGAGGCAAGCGAGCGGCCGACCATGTTCGAGGGGCCGACACCGTGGCCGGTGAAGCCGAAAGCGCAGTGGACGCCCGGCTCGAGCTCGTCGACGACCGGCAGGTGGCTCGGAGAGACGTCGATTGGCCCGCCCCAAGCCCATTCCACCGTCCGTCCCTCGAGC
>JBKJXG010000117.1:0-10872 GCA_046716525.1 Solirubrobacterales bacterium | reverse complement strand
GGCCCAAAAAGAGGCTGGCGACCATGGCTGCTCGTGGGGCTCACCCTGCTGGCCATGAGCGCGGTACCTCCTTACTTGAGCGAACGCTACGTGAATGATGCCTACGCGAACTGGCGCCTGGAGCTCGATCGCGCCTACGCCGACCTCGATCGCGCCAGCGACCTCAACCGCCTCAGCGACGCGCCGCTGCTGGCCGAAGCAGCAATTGCCATAGCCAGCGATGACCGTACACGCGCTCTTGCGGCACTTGGCGAGGCGACCGAGCTTCGCCCTCGCGAATACGCCGGCCACTATCTGCTGGCCGAGCTACAGGCAAAGAGCAACCCGGACCTCGCCCGCGACGAGATTCTCATCGCACTCGAACTCAATCCGCTCGACGAGCAGGTGCAGAACCTGGCCAAGGACCTCGGCCTCGACCCGGAGGACTGAAGCGCGCCCTGCGCCTTCAGCAGCAATGGGCTTCAGCCGCCGGCTTCCTTACCGATGAGGAAGCGCTCGTCCGGGGCCCGTAGGGCGCGATGCGCATCGCGGAACACCTCGACGCTCGTTTCGGCAAGGATCAGTGTGTCGGAGAGAACCGAGCGGCGCTTGATGTAGAAAAGGTCGTGACAGAGCTTCCACGCCGTGCCCAGGTCAGAACCGGCGTAGCCGCAGCGCAACGCGGCCCAGCCGGCTATCCCGGGCTTGATCAGCTGACGGCGGGTGTAGTGAGGAAAGCGGCGCTCGAGCTGGGTAACGATCTCTGGGAGCTCGGGCCGCGGGCCGACCAAGGTCATCTCACCGCGAAAGACGTTGAGCAGCTGCGGGATCTCGTCGACATGGGAACGTCGCAGAAGCCGGCCTATGCGCGTGATCCGCTCGTCGCGGACGAGAGACCACTGGGGGCCCTCGCTCTCGGCGTCGACACGCATCGTGCGCAGCTTGATGATGTCGAACTCGCCGCCGTGCTCTCCAAGGCGGCGTTGTTTGTAGAAGACGGGACCGCCGTCGACGAGCTTGATCGCGAGCGCGGCAATCGCGAGGATCGGGAGAAAGAGAAGGGCGATCACGGAGCCGACCAAAACGTCGAAGACGCGCTTGGAGGTCGGCCCCGCGGCGCGAAAGCGCGGGTGCATGATGTAGCGGTACCAGGCGGCGTCGATCGTGCCCACGGGAACGTGCCCGAACGCGTCCTCGTAGAGCTGGTTGGCGGCGATCAGGCGCACCGGCAGATCGAGGCACTGGTCGGCGATGGCAGCGAACGGGTCTTCGAGCCGACCTTCAAGCTCGTTGGCGGTCGGCGCCACGACGAGCAGCTCGATGCGCTCGGACAAGACGGCGTAGCGCACGTCCGCCATCGTCCCGAGCCAGCGCAGACCGCGATACTCGCCGCCTCCTCCGGCGCTGATCCAGCCTGTGACGTTGTAGGTCTTGATTCGAGCCGCCTCGAGCTCAGCGGCGAAGTCGGCAGCGAACTCGCGCGAGCCGATGACCGCAACTCGAGCCTGGAGCCCGTCCTCGAGATACCCTCGGATCCATGCTCCGAGGGCCATTACGAGCCAGGCGGCGGCGAGCGCGGCCTCAAGGCTCCCAATCGAGTACGACTGGCCCGCGGCCACGGCGATCAGCCAGCCCACGCCGACGCCCAGCAGCGGCGTCGCGACACCGAGGAGGACGCGACTCGCGGGCATCAGGTGGAGAGGCAGCTGCGAGCGCTGGATCGTCGAGGTGGCCACGTACACCGACGCGAACAGGACCAGGGCCTGACCGATATCGCCGATGTGCAGGTACGCGATCAGCCCGGCGGCCAACGAGGGCGCCAATCGGAGGGTCGTCAGGTCGATCATGCGCTGCGCCTCCAGCGCCCTCAGGGCACGGCGCTGCGGCCGCCCGCTCGCGACGCTGACCTCAGCCGCGCTGACGGCAGCCTCCCTCGCGACTCCTCCGCTCAGGTTGTGCTCTTGGCCCGACAATCCGATCCACCCTCACTGGTCATCGAGGGCGAATGCCCCCCAATCTCCCATCGGTTCTACGCCGGAATGACTGCAACCGTCAACGGTACCGGGTCGGAAATACCAGGCAGATTCGACTCTGTTACTGCAAAGCGGCTACCGTACTTTCGCGTTGGCGGCGCTGGGAGATGTCTGCCGTAGGATTAGTTGAGCCTTGGAGACCCCTGAGAAAATCCGTTCCGCTCCCCCTGGCCCTGTGGCTGGCCCGCATGCTCGCGCAGCCCTGACGAAGCGGGAACGCCAGATTCTTGGGCTTCTTGCCGAAGGCATGAGCGGGGCCCAGATCGCCGCCAAGTTGTGCTCTCGCCTGAGACCGTGCGCACCCATGTTCGCAACGCAATGGGAAAACTCGGCGCATCTACTCGTTCACAGGCCGTTGCGCTTGCCCTGCAAAACCGGGAGATCGGCCGCGAGACCGCCGAGAGCTCGGGCCGGACGGCGCAGTCGCCGCCGGCTGCGCCGGCTGACGGTGGTTCGTCACAGGCGCTGGCGCAGATGCTCTCGGACCTCGTTTCGCTCTACGACGTCGATGACGGCGCCATCTATCTCCCAGACGAGGACGGCCTCTCGCTGCACCGCATCACCGAGCCGGGGGGCGGAGATGCCGGCGCCACGTTCCCAACCGCTTTCTCGCTCGGCGAAGGGGCTCTGGGACGGGCAGCGCTCGAGCGTCGCGCTCAGCTCATGGGCGGCCGGGGCGACGGCAGCTCGACCAACGGTGCGTTGATCGCAGCACCGATGATCGGTGCCGGCCGTCTGCTCGGCGTGATCGCTCTCGACGCGCGGGTCAGTCGGCCGATCGGGCGCAGCGAGCTGCTCTTGCTGCAGGCCCTCGCGAGTCGCATCGCAGAGGTGATGCTGGCGGGCGGGGAGATCGAGTACCGGCTCGATCGCGCGATGGAGCGCTTCCGCGCTTCTTGGTCGGCGGCCACGCTCATCGGCTGAGCCGTCAGCAGGCCCTCGAGATCAGATTCCCGATGCCGCAAGCGCCTTGAAGGATTCCTCGCGGTCACGGTCCATCGGCGCGACCGTCTCCATGGCGCAGAGCTCGAGCACGCGTTTCGTCGGCGCGCCGTCGGGGACCACGAGCCTGATCGCCTGGCGGCGGGCGGCGAGGCGACGGCCCAGGTCGAAGAGGAGATGGATTCCCGAGCTGTCGAGATAGCGAACCTGCGAAAGGTCGAGAACGAGCGCGCTCGCGGTGCTCGGCAGACGCTCTGACAAAGCGAGTCGGAGGTCAGCCGCGTTGGAGCCGTCGATCTCGCCTTCCACGGTCGCCACGAGCACACCATCGCGGTGCTCGAACTCGAAGTTGGCAATGCGATCCCTCACGCCGGCGCCTGACCGAACGCCGCGAGACTACGGCGCATCCGCACGGTGGTTCCCGCTGTGGCCCGGTCAATGTCCACCTCGTCCATCAACTCCTCGATCAATCCTAGACCCCGGCCCTGCGAGCCCGAGCGTGGTGCCCGCCAGCTGCCGAAGTCGCGAACCCGCACCTCGATCCCGGTGTCGCTGCGCCGCGCCTCGACCAGGTAGGACGCCTCGCCCGGCGGGTAGGCGTGGGCGATCGCGTTGGCGCTTGCTTCACCGCAGGCGACCAGTGCCTCGTACGCTTCAGCGTCGCTGGCGCCGACCGCGCGCAGCCAACGCCCCAGCGTCCGGCGCATCTGCGCCAGCGATTCGGGCTCGGCGCGCAGTGTGATCTCCATCCGCTCCAGGGTCACCGGCTCGAGGCGAACCGCCAACAAGGCAACATCGTCGCGCGGCGCCGCCTCACGAAAGCGCGCCTGGAGCAACGCTCCGCAGAGCTCATCTGGGATCGCCGACACGCCGGCGGCGAACCCGCGCAGCCACTCCAGCCCCTCGTCGAGCGAAGCGTCGGGCCGCTCGACCAGGCCATCGGTGTAGAGGAGAACGGTCGAGCCGGCAAGCAGCGGGACCGTCGACTCTTCGTAAGCGGGAAACGGCACGACCCCAAGAGGGCTACCGGCCGGGCCCTCCGCGAAGTGGGTCTCTCCGGTCGGGCCGATAACCAGGACCGGCGGATGGGCTGCGGTGGCGAGACGAAGCCGCCCTTCCTCAGGATCTATGACGCCGTACAGCAGCGTCGCCATCGGTCCGCCGGCGATCTCACGGGCGAACCCGTTCATACGCTCGAGCACGAGCGAGGGCCGAAGGCCTTCGAGCGCATAGGCCCGCAGCGCGTTTTGCAGACGGGCCATGCGGGCGGCCGCGTCGAGACCGTGCCCGACCACGTCGCCGATCGCGATCCCGGCCTGGCCGTCGCGAAGCGCGATCACGTCGTACCAGTCACCTCCGACCTGGGCGTCGGCACTGCCGGCCACGTAGCGTGCGGACACCGACAGGCCGGCCAGCTCCGGCAGACGCTCTGGAAGCAGGCTGCGCTGGAGAGTCTCGGCGACCGCCGCAGCGTGCCCGACCTCCTCCGCTGCGCGGCGCAGCCCGTCGAGGGTCGCGCCGATGATCGCGTCGCCGCCTGGGCGTACGCCGACGCCATCGTCTGCTCTGTCATCGCCAGACAAGTCCCTGCGAGTGTAATCGCGCCCGAAGTCGTCATGGCCGGCCACACACCCGATGGCGAAGGCAAGACGTGGCGGCAGGATTTTCTCGACTGACGCGTGGTCTAGCGTCAGCGAACATGGACGGGCAGCCGGCAAGCGCGATCACACGCACTGCCGACCAGCTACGCGAGAGCCTTGCTCGAGAGGGAGCAGACCGAGCGGAGCAGGTCGCGGGCGAGCTCGCGGCCCTGCACGTCGTCCTGATCGAGGAGATCGGTCGCCGCACGTCGCCGCGCCAGCCGGACGACGCGCTGGTCTCATCGTTGGTCCGTCTCGCCGAGCAGTTCGGCTCGATCCAGGCCGAGTTCGCGGGCTCGATCGCATCCGCGGCGCCGGTCCCCAGCGCCATGGCGAGCGGCGATGGTGCCGAGCTCGACGGCTGGCTCCGGACCCTGGCCGCAGGCCAGCAGCGCTACGGCGTCGGCTTCGCGCTCGCCTTGATCGAGGTCGACGGGCTCGAGCGCCTCAACGCTGCCCACGGGCCCGAGGCGGCCGAGCGCATCCTCAACGCGGTCGCTGGGGTCATCGAGCGCCAAGTGCGAAGCGCCGATCGCGCCTTCAAGCTTGCAGATGGCGAGTTCTACGTCGTCGCGCCGCAGACCAGCGCCGGGCGGCTGATGCCGATGATCGAGCGCCTGGTCGAGCTGCTCTACAGCTCGCAATCCTCGCAAGGGCCGCGAATCGCGATCAGCGCAGGCGTGGTCGATTGCCCGGCCGACGGTTCGACCGCCGACGAGTTGATCGCCGGCGCGCACGAAGCCGGCTACGCCGCGAAGGCCGCCGGCATCCCCGCCGCGCGCCTCGAGCACTCGCCGGGCGCCTTGCAAGATCCCTGACGCGCCCGAAGCCAAACCTTGTCGAAACCTCGAGAACCTGCTGAGATCCTCACAGGTTTCGGCCAAGGAGTGAGATGAGCGGGATCAGGATCAACGCAGCTGCGGAAATGCTCGGCGTCAGCGCGAGCACCCTGCGCAGCTGGGAACGCCGCCTCGGTTACCCGCACCCAGGCCGCACGCCAGGCAACCACCGCCTCTATGAGTTGGCCGAGGTCGAAGCCCTGCGCGAAGCCCTGCGCGAGACCCAGAACATCTCCAGCGCCGTCGAAGTCGCTCGACAGCGCGGACGCGGACCCGCGTCGGCTGCTCGGCTGATGGCCGCGTTCAACCGCTTCGACGAGGCCGCTGCCGACCGCGAGCTCGAGGAGAGCCTTGCGGTTCGCTCCGTGGAGCGCAGCATCTCCGAGCTGCTGCTTCCCGCGCTCGAGCTGGCCGAACGCCGCCAGGGCGGCGGCGCCGAGCTCGAGCATGCGTGTCGCTGGTCGACCGGCTGGCTTCACCGTGCCCGCCGCCTGGCGCCCGGCGCCTCGCGTGCCGAGGGCGTCTTGCTGCTGGATTCAGGCTCGCCGCTGGGCGTCGAGGCGATTCAGGTGCAGGCGCTCGAGCTCTTCCTGCGGCGCGCCGGCTTGCGGGTGCTGCTGCTGTCAGCCGCTCTCGCGGAGGGTCGCTTTCGCAGCGCACTACGCGCACTGCAGCCCGAGGCGGTCGTTATCTGCGGCTCGGAAGCACGCCTCAACGTGCTTGGCGACCCGCTGCGTGCGCTGCGAACCGAGAACGGCCCCGCGCGCCTGTACGGTTATCGTGCCGCGCGTCTGGTCTCAGGACGCAACGGTCTGCCTTCGCTGGGCGATCAGCCGGCCCAAGCCACGCAGGCACTGCTCGAAAGGTTCTAGACGCCTCAGCGGTAGGTGCTGCCATCTAGATCTCGCCGTGGAGATCGCTTAGTGTTTCTGCGCAAGTTTTGTGCCAGTTGGCACAGGGTTATGCAAGGTGATGCAGATTCCGTGGCGAAAACCTCCGCATCCCTTGCCTGCGCTGCGGCAATGCGCCCTTGATGCCGATAAACACGCTACCAACCGATTCGGCGCAGTTTTTCCCGCACGATGCGGACAAACCACCACCTCAGAGGAGATCATGCAGACAACGAGTCAAAGATTTTTCAACGTGAGCGAGGCAGCGGAGCTCCTCGGCGTCAGCGCGGCGTCGTTGCGCAAGTGGTCCGACCAGGGCCTGCTCGCTGTCTATCGCACCCCAGGCGGCCAGCGCCGCTACGACCCTCTTGATCTCGATCAATTCCTGGCCTCGATGCGCCAGCCGGCTGCGAGCGCGACGACCGCTGCCGTGCCGCGCTACGGCCGTACCGCGAGTGCGATTACCGGCTGAACCGCTCCGCAGTGAGCCCTCACCCCACTGAGATGGACGAAGCAGGCTCTGGTCGTCCCACGCCGATGGCGGTCGCCATCGAGGCTGCGATCCTCGTGGTCGTCCTGGCGATCTCGATCTGGCGCGCGGCCGACGCCGACTGGGACATGGCGCTGCTCGGCACCCTCGTCGTCCTCGGCGTCGCCAGCGACCTGCTGCGCATCGAAGTCCGCGCCCACCGCATCTTCGTCTCCGCCAGCTTCCTCGCGATCGTCCTCGCCGCCGTGTTCTCAGGCGTCGCTCCGGCGGTCGCGATCGGCGTGGTCACGATCCTCGCCAGCTGGGCGCGTGAGCGTTACCCGCGCGACTTCCTACTGATCAACGTCGTCACCTACGCAGCCTTCCCGCTGATCGCCGGACTCGTCTTCCACGCGGTCAGCGAGGGTCTCACGCTCGACTACGGCTCCCCCGCCTTCTACCTGCTGATCTTCGCCGTTTTCGTCTTGGCGCTGATCGTGGACTTCAGCTTGATTGCGGGCTACTCCTGCTATGTCGAGCGCTCGAGCTTTGCGACGAAAGTTCGGCGAGCACTGGTGCCGTTGTTGCCCTCAGAACTCGCCTCGGCGTTGCTCACGGTCGCGATTGCGGTCGCCTACGTCGAGCTCGGGATCGGCGCACTGGCGATGTTCGGAGCCGTGATCTTGGTCTTCCAGTACCTCGTCGGCGCCCTGCTCGTCTCGCAGGAGCGCGCCGATGAGCTCGAAGTCAGAGCCCGGCAGCTCGCCGGCTTCCAGGTCGCGCTGCTCTCGGCGCTGCTGCGCACGCTCGATCTGCGCGACCGGATGACGGCGCGCCACAGCGCCGCCGTCGCGCGCTACTCGCGCGAGATCGCAGCCCACCTCGGTTTCTCCGAGAGCGAGCAGGAACTCGCCCATTCCGCCGGCCTCCTTCACGACATCGGCAAGTTCGTGCTCCCGGACGCGATCCTCAAGTCGGGTCGCCGCAAGCTCTCCGACGAGGAGTGGGAGCAGATCAAGAAGCATCCCTACGAGGGTGCGCGCATTGTCTCCCAGATCGACGGCTACCAGCCGATCGGCGAGATCATCCTCGCCCATCACGAACGCGTCGACGGTAGCGGCTACCCACGTGGGCTCAGCCACGATGAGATCCCCGCCGTTGCGCGGATCGTTGCTGTCGCCGACACCTATGACGTGATCACAGCCCGCGACACCTATCGCGACCCGATCAGCTCGTACGACGCCGTGTTCGAGCTTCGCCGCGTTTCCGGAACCCAGCTGGACTCCCGCTTCGTCGAGGCCTTCATCGAGGTGCTCGACGGCAAGGATCTTGCCTATCGCCACGGCGAAGACGCCGACTTCGAGGCCGAACTCGCGCTCGACAAGCGCATCCACGATTACGTGGCGGCATCCTCGCAGAGCCAGCCCGCTCCACTCACCGCCGCCTGAGCGGTACCTCCCACCCGCGTTGGGACATGCCGCATCAGCACGTGCGAACGCCGCCCGGCAGTGAGGCCCGGGCGGCGGATAAGTCTTGTCCTGTGGCTCAGCCCTTGCGGTAACCCATGGCTACCCTCCTCACGCTCAGTTCTGTCGGGAGCAACAGAACTTACGAAACACCCACTAACTTGGCCGGACCTTACACAACTTGCGCAAACTTGTAAAGCATATCCCGCGCTTGCAAACGTCCTGTAATCGCAGGAGTAACTTCGAGCGGCGATGACAGCAGCGCTCCGCCCCCTCCGCCTACCGGGATTTCCCAATCTCGGGCTTGCCTACTTCGTCAACGAGTTCGGCAACTGGCTCGGTGAGATCGCGCTCGCGATCCTGGTCTTCGACCAGACGGGGAGCCCGATGGCAACCGCGGCGCTGTTCTTCGGCATGCATTTCACCCCCGCGATCCTCGGCCCACCGATCGTCGCCAGGCTCGAGGCAGCCCCGGCGCGGCTGGTCCTGCCGAGTCTCTACGCGGCCGAGGCGGCGGCATTTGCCTTGCTCGCGCTGCTGGCTGCCGATTTCTCGCTGATCGCAATCCTCGCCCTGGCGACGTTCGACGGCTCGATCGCGTCGGCAGCACGAGCCCTGACGCGGGCATCGGCCGCTGCCGTGCTCGCCCCAGCGGGACAGCTTCGCGAGGGCAACGCGCTGCTCAACATCGCCTTCACCGCCGGCGCTGCCGGCGGACCGGCAATCGCTGGAGTGGTGGTCGCCGGCGCCGGTGTTCAGGCGGCGCTGCTGGCCGACGCCGCCTCGTTTCTGGCGGTCGCTGTGCTGCTGGGGGTCGCCCGCAGACTGCCGAATCCCGATGTCGACCCCGACGAGGCGCAAGACGACTGGCGCCGCCGCCTGCGCGTCGGCCGCGAGTACGTTCGCTCGCGACCGGCGCTCGGGCGCCTGCTCGCTGCCCAGGCGCTGGCCTTCGTCTTCTTCGCCCTCGTGATTCCGATCGAGGTCGTATTCGCGAAGGAGACTCTCGATGCGGGCGACGCCGGCTACGGCGCCCTGCTGGCGAGTTGGGGTGTTGGCATGGTCGCGGGCAGCCTCGCCTTCACCGCCCTCGGAAAGGTGGGGCTGCGCTCGCTGCTCGTCTACTCCACCGCGGCGATCGGCGTCGCCTACCTCGCCACGGCGGTCTCACCCACCCTGGCCCTCGCCTGCGCGGCATCGGTCGTCGGTGGCCTCGGCAACGGCGTGCAGTGGATCGCGCTCGTCACCGCCGTTCAGGAGCTGACACGGGCCGCTTACCAGGCGCGCGTCCTATCGCTGCTCGAGGCTCTGGCAAGCGCCATGCCGGGCCTCGGATTCCTGCTCGGCGGCGCGATCGCCTCCATCTTCGAACCGCGCCTCAGCTATGCGGTGGCCGGCGCCGGCGTCGTGTTCATCCTCGTCGGCGCCATCGCCTTCTTGAGGAACGTCGACTGGACCCCGGCGCTCGACCAGGGCCAGTCGCCCGAGGATGCAAATTCCGTTGCAGGAGGCGATTCCACGCGCCCGGTGCTCACCGGTTCCTAACGCTTCGCTAGTCTCACGCCCAGCCAAGTCCCTGCAAATCGAGTCCTTCGAGATCACGATGGGCCCGGGACCGGGGGCATCGCCGGGCGGTAGCGCGCTGTTGCGCCCGGGGCGACTCGCAGCGCCGCCACGGCGCGAGCCTTGAAGCGAACCAAAACGGCGCCCGCGACATGCGCTTCACCCCACCGAAAACGACCACCCGCCTTCCCTTCCGCCGAGCCTTGGGGCTGGCGGCGCTTGCGGGTGCACTCGCGATCGGGGTCGCCCAGCCGGGCGCCGCCGGCATCGAACAGCTTCGGGCTCAGATCGCCGATGCCCGTGACGAGGCGCAGGCGCTCGCGCAACAGATCGACTCCGCGACGGCCGCCCTCGCCGCCGCACAAGAACGCGCTATCGCAGCCGCGCAGGAAGAAGCCCGATTGAGCGCGGTTCTGGCGCGTGGCCGCGAGCGTGAGGCTCGCCTCGAGGCCACTGTCGGACTCGCGATCGACGAGCTCGCTGCGACCCGCGCCCGCTTCGGGCGCTCCCAGGATGCCCTCGCCGATCGTCTCGTCGCGATCTATCGCAGTCCGATGCCCGACGCGACCTCTCTGCTGCTCGAGGCCGACGACTTCGACGACCTCGCGACGCGCAGTGAGTACCTGAGCCGGATCGAGGACGCCGACGCCTCCCTCGTCAGTCGCGTGCGCACGATGCGCGAGCAGGTCGCGGCGCGCCTGGTGCAGGTCGAAGCGGCCGAGCAACGCGCGCAGGCTTTCAACGAGCGTGTCCTCAGCGCCCGCGACGAGATCGCTGCGGTGCGCGCCGACGCAGAAGCTGAATCGGCCTCTCTCGCCGGCCTGCGCGAGCAGCGTCAAACCGCCGTCAAGGGCCTCCAGGCCCAGGTCGGCAAGTGGGCCGACCAGGTCCAGCGGCTCGAGCGAATCTCAGAGCGTCAGGCGCGGGTGCAGGTCGGCGAGTGGTTCGGCGACTGGGCGATCCCGGAGTCGATCGTGATGTGCGAGTCGGGTGGCAACTGGGACGCGGTCAACCCGAGCTCGGGCGCAGGCGGCGCCTATCAGATCCTGCC
>JBKJXG010000116.1:0-4620 GCA_046716525.1 Solirubrobacterales bacterium | reverse complement strand
TCCTCGACGAGACGATGATGTACTCGGCCGCCTACTTCCCCGAACCGGACTCGACGCTCGAGCAGGCACAGTTCGCGAAGCTCGAGCGAATCTGCGAAGCGCTTCGGCTCGGCCCCTCAGATCACGTGGTCGAGATCGGCACCGGCTGGGGCGGGCTTGCTTTGCACGCCGCGGCGACACACGGTTGTCGCGTGACCACTACGACGATCTCGCACGAGCAACACGCCTATGCCGTCGAGCGCGTTCGCAAGGAGGGCCTCAGCGATCGGATCGAGGTCCTCTTGCGCGACTATCGCGACCTCGAAGGCAGTTACGACAAGCTCGTCTCGGTCGAGATGATCGAGGCCGTGGGCTGGCAGTACTTCGGTGACTTCTTTGCCAAGTGCTCGCAATTGACCCGGCCGGGCGGCGCGATGTTCCTGCAGGCGATCACGATCGAGGACGACGCCTACGAGGTCGAAAAGGCATCGAAGAGCTTCGCCAACACACATGTGTTCCCCGGCGGCTGCCTACCGTCGCTTGGGCTGATCACCGAGCTGGCGGCCCGCAATGGGATGCCGGCAACCACGGTCGAAGACATCACCGGCCACTACGCGCGCACCCTGGAGATCTGGCGTGAGCGCTACAACGATGCCGCGCCCGGCCTCGCCAAACTCGGGTACGACGAGCGCTTCCGGCGCTTGTGGAACTTCTATCTCGCTTTCTCGGAGGGCGGTTTTCGCGAGCGGCGGATTCGCGACCTCCAGATCGTGTTGGCAAAGCCCGGATGGCTCGCCCAGGAGAACGGATGGTTCTCAGCCACACCCGTCGAGGCTCAGGCGAGCCTCTCGTCCTGATTCACGGCCTCGGGGGATCGAAGCGCATCTGGGCGCCGGTGATGAGCCGGCTCGCCGCCGAGCGTGACGTCGTCGCGGTCGACCTGCCCGGCTTCGGCGACTCGCCAACCTTGCCCGAAGGCGTTGCTCCCATAGCCGCCAACCTCGGGGCCGCGGTCAGCTTTCACTGCGCTTCCCTGGGGATCGAGCGGCCCCACATGGCAGGGAACTCGCTCGGCGGCTGGGCGGCACTGGAGGTCGCCAAGGTGGGTGGCGCCGCGAGCGTCTGCGCCATCTCCCCCGCGGGGCTCTGGCGCAACCCGCTGGGGCCGCGTGCCTACGATTCCCACGGCGCCGCCCGCAAGCTGCGCCCGCTGCTCGACGCGCTGATCGGCTTGAAGCGGGTTCGCACCAGTCTGCTTCGGACCACGGTGGCGCGCCCGCAGAACCTCAGCCGCGCCGAGGCCAGGGCGCTGATCTATGACTGGCTCAACTCCGAGGGCTACAGCGCCGCGAACGCCGAAATGCGCTCACATGTGTTCGAGAACCCCGAGCTGGTCACGGTGCCGACGACGGTCGCATGGGGCACCGAGGATCGGCTGGTGCGGGCTCCAAGATCCGAGCGGATGCCACCGGGCGCCCGCTACGTCGAACTCGAGGATGTCGGCCACACGCCGACGTGGGATGACCCCGAGTTGATCGCCGAGCTACTGCTCGAAGCGAGCTCTCAGACCGTTTCCGGGCGATCGTCTCCCGGCCACGAGCCCGTCGCCCGGTAGAAGCCGCTGCGAAAGCCGCGCTCGGTGAGCCCGCGCGCGAGCGTGAAGATCGCTCCCTGCAACGCCAGCGCGGCGACCAGCTTCGGCATGTTCGCGTCACGATGTTCAGGCTGGGGCGGCTCTTGATCATCGACCACTCCCCATAGAGCCTCGAACAACTTCTTGCCGACGAAGCCGGCGGCAAATCCGGAGGCGATGCTGAAGGGGATGTAGAGCGCCTTGCCCATCACGAGAAGCCTACCCGCGCGGCGGCCATGCCAATCGCGAGCTTGAATCAATGGGCGGTGCCGGGCTCGAACCGGCGACCTACGCGGTGTAAACGCGTTGCTCTCCCAACTGAGCTAACCGCCCATGGAGATTGTGGCCGATGGCGATCGCATACGATCGCTGCGCAGGCGAACCTGGAGGACAAGGCGATGAAGATGCGTGCGGCTGTGCTGGAGGAGTTCGGTGAGCCCCTGGTCGTTCAGGAGGTCGAGCTCACCGATCCAAAGGAAGGAGAGGCTTTGGTCCGCCTCGTCGCCTGCGGCGTCTGTCACACCGATCTCTACACGGCCTCGGGCGTCGACCCTTCCGGCTACGCGCCAACCGTTCTCGGTCACGAGGGCGCCGGCGTAGTCGAGGCGGTCGGGCCGGGCGTGAAAGATCTCGCCATCGGCGATCACGTCGTCACGTTGTTCAGTCCGCAGTGCGGCGAGTGTGTGCACTGCGTCGACGAGCGGACCAACATCTGCTTGGCGATTCGCGAGCAGCAGGGCAAGGGCTACCTGCCCGACGGCACTACTCGTCTGCAGCGAGACGGCGAGGAGATCCGCCACTTCATGGGCACCTCGACCTTCGCCGAGTACACGGTGATGCCGGAGATCGCGCTCGCCAAGGTGAGCCCCGAGGCCTCGCTCGACTGCGCGGCGCTGTTTGCCTGCGGCCTCTCGACCGGCCTTGGCGCTGCGATGAACACTGCCAAAGTCAGACAGGGCTCCACCTGCGTCGTCTTCGGCGCCGGCATGGTGGGGCTCGGCGCCGTCGCCGGGTGTCGCCTTCAGGGCGCCGATCGGATCATCTGCGTCGATCTCTCCGAGGACCGCCTCGCGCTCGCCAAGGACCAGGGCGCAACGGAGACCAGGGTCGGTGGCGACGACATCGTCGATTGGGTCATCTCCGAGACGGGCGGCTTCGGTGCCGATTACACCTTCGAGGCGACTGGGAACGTCGCCGTCATGCGCCAGGCCGTCGAATCGGCACGCATGGGCTGGGGCCTGGCGACCATGGCCGGCGTCGCCGGCAAGGGCGAGACGCTCGACGTCATTCCTCGCTATCTGATCACCGGTCGCCGCATCGCCGGCTCTTCTTTCGGCGGCGTCAAGGGTCGCGACGGGGTGCCAAAGCTCGTCGACCGCTACCTCGCGGGCGAGATCGACGTCGAGCCGTTCATCTCACACCGGATCACGCTCGACGAGGTCAACCACGGCTTCGAGCTGATGGAGGCTCAGGATGGGATCCGCAGCGTGATCGAGTTCAACTAGGAAAGGCAGCGAAGCGTGATTCTTCAGCGCGTCGAGCAGGCGGAATGGCTCTCCAATGCGTATCTAGTCGTCGACGAGCCCGGCGGCAGCGGCGTCCTCGTCGATTCGAACGGCGTCACCGATCCGCTAGCCGAGCGCGCCGAGCGCGAGGGCACGCGGATCACCCATTTGCTGCTTACTCATCATCACTGGGACCACGTCTTCGGCATGCAGGAGCTGGCGGCGCGCTTCGACGTCCCGATCCTCGCCCACGTCAAGACCGCGGAGCTGCTCGACGACAAGGTCACGGAGACCTTCGTCGAAGGTGACGTGATCGAGAGCGGGGCGCTGCGGATCGAGGTCATTCACACCCCCGGTCACTGCGCCGACCACTGCGCTTTGAAGGTCGACGAAACCGACGTGCTCACCGCCGACGTCATCTTCAAGGGGACGGTCGGGGGCACCCGCGCCCCAGGCGCGACGGGCTTCGCCGACCTCAAGACCTCGATCATGGACAAGCTGATGAAGCTCGCCCCTGAGACCCGCATCCACCCCGGCCATCGCGAGCCATCGACGATCGGCCAGGAATGGGAGAGCAATCCGTTCATCCGCATCTGGCGCGGTCTCGACGACGAAGGCTCGGACCCGGTCTCGATCGGCCCGGCCGACGCCGAGCAGCGCGACGAGGCGACGATGATCCTCTGGGCGCCCGACTACGACGGCGGCAACAAGGCCTGGGTCCGATTCGCTGACGGCTCCGACGCGATCGTCGGCGGCTCGCAGGTCAAGCGCGAGGGGTAGGCAAGTCGCCCCGCCCCGCCGGCGGCCGCTTCGGCCGGCCGGCGCTCAGCTCTTGGCGGGGTCCGAGCTCGACTCGCGCGGATCGATCGCGGCCACGGTCTCCTTGAGACCGTCCGTGTGACCGCTGATCCCCTGCTTGAGCTCGCGCAGTCCACTGCCGGCCGAGCGGGCGAGCTGCGGAAGCTTTGACGGCCCGAAGACGATCAAAGCGAGGATGACGACGATCGCAATTTCTAATGCTCCGATGTTCGGCATCTGTTTTCCGTTCCTTTCTGGCCGATCGCGGTCTACTGGACCTCGACGGTGCCTTTCATGAATGCGTGAAATCTGCAGTAGTAGGAGTAGGTGCCCGGCTCGTCGAACTTCGCCGTGCCCTCGTCATCGCGGTCGAGCGTGCCCGTGTCGAACGAGCTGTCGTCGGCGGTCGCGGTGTGGGGGGCCTCGTCGCTGTTGGTCCAGCTGATCTCGGTCCCGGCTTCGACGGTCACCACCTCCGGGTCGAACTTGAAGTCCGAGATGTCGATCGTGTCCGTTTCCTCTGCGGGCGGGCTGGTTTGCTCGGTTGACGTGCTCTGCGCGCCGGCTGCCGTTGGCTCCTCATCCTCGTCGCCGCAGCCAGTCACTATCGCACCGCCGAGCGCCAGAACGGCGCACGTTGTGAAGACGGCGGCGGGGGGGGGGGGGGGGGGGGGGGGGGGGGGGGCGGGCGGGCGGGGGCGCGGG
>JBKJXG010000115.1:0-5222 GCA_046716525.1 Solirubrobacterales bacterium | reverse complement strand
CCCTTCATCTCGCCCAGCGTCCGCACCATCTTCAGCGCGGTCTCGAGATGGCGCGCCTCGAGCTTCTCCTCAGCTTCCGCTTCCGAGCGGGCGACGCTCGCGGCCTTGGTGCCCGCGTACTTGGCCGCCTGGCCTCCGAGAGCCGTGCCGAGCTTTGCCGAGCGGCGCAGGCTGCCCTTCGGGATCTTCATCTCGTCGGACACGGGCGCAGGGTAGCCCGGCACGGCTGGATCATGGGCACTTCTCTATCCTCAGCCGCCGCATGGCATCCGACCGCGCAACCTTGAAAGCCCAGCCGCGCACCGATTTCGGCTCGCGCACGAGCCGCCGCCTGCGCCGCGACGGCTTCGTCCCCGGCATCGTCTACGGCGGCGGTGACGAAGCGCGCGCCTTTCAAGCCCAAGCTCGGGCGATCCGCGACGTGTTGGTTCACGGCGGCGCCCTGATCGACGTCGAGATCGAGGGCTCGGGCACCGTGCCGGTCGTGATCAAAGAGGAGCAGCGCGACCCGGTTCGCGGTGACCTCGTCCACCTCGACCTTCAAGAGGTCAAGCTCGACGTCAAGATCGAGGCGGACGTCGCAATCGAGCTGCTCGGTGCCGAGGACTCTCCCGGGGTCAAGGAAGGCGGGGTGCTCGAGCACGTCACCCACGAGGTCACGATCTCGGCCCTGCCGACCGAGATTCCCGAGAGCATCGCCGCCGACGTCTCCGGGATGGAGATCAACGACACGCTTCAGCTCGAGTCCCTGATCGCACCCGAGGGCGTCGAGTTCGTGCTCGCCGAGGGACAGAGCTTGGACGAGATCACGATCGCCAACCTCTCTCCGCCTCGCGTAGAGGAGGAGCCCGAGCCCGAGCTCGAGGAGGAGACAGAGATCGTCGGCGAGGAAGGCGAGGAGGCCGAAGGCGGCGAGGACGAGGCCGACGGCGACTCAGGCGGCGGCGACTCGGGCGACTCGGGCGACGGGGAGTAGTCCCCTGCGCCTGTTCGGCCGGCGCCGGGGCGCTGATGCCGGCCCCTCAACTGCGGCGGGGGGCTCGTCGGGCCGCATCCTCGTGATCGGCCTCGGCAACCCGGGGAGCCGTTACGCCGCGACGCGCCACAACATCGGCTTCGAGGTCGCGGCGGAACTCGCGCGGCGCTGGGACCTGCCAAAGGCCAAGCAGCGCTTCAAGGGCGAGATCGCCGAGGGGCGGGTGCGCCCCGGCGGTCCCAGGGTCGCCGTCCTGCTTCCGCAGACCTTCATGAACGAGTCGGGCACCTCTGCCGGTCCGGCGCGCGGCCAGCTCAAGGTCGCGCTGGAGGAGGTGGTGGTGATCCACGACGAGATCGACCTCCCCTTCGGCGAGCTCAAGGCCAAGCTCGGCGGCGGGGCGGCGGGTCACAACGGCCTCAAGAGCCTCAAGCAAGGCTTTGGCGACAGCGACTTCTGGCGCGTGCGAGTTGGTGTCGGACGCCCCGAGTCAAGCGACCCCGAGGTCGTCTCCGCCTACGTGCTCGGCCGCTTCTCCGAGACGCGCGAGCAGGTGCGGGAGCTGATCGAAGCTGCCGTCACCGAAACCGAACGGTTGGTCGAGCGGATCGCCGCCGAGGAGGAGGACCCGCTCGGTGAGGTGATGGCGTGACGCTGACCGGCTACGACCTCTCCGACGACGGCGTCGCGCTGATCCGCCTCGAGCGTCCAGAAGCGCGAAACGCGCTCAACACGCCGATGCTGAAGGAGATCCTGACCCACCTCGCGAGTGCTCGCGAGGACGAACAGGTGCGGGTACTGGTGATCTCGTCGAACGACCACATGGGACTCTCCGCCGGGGCCGATGTGCGTGAGCAGCTCGACGAGCAGGGGCGGCTGCGGCGCATGGAGCTGTTCTCGCGCCTCTACGACGAGCTCGTTGCCTTCCCCAAGCCCACGGTCGCCGCCTGCCACGGCGCCTGCGTTGGCGGCGGCGCCGAGATCGCGGTCGCATGTGACCTTCGCGTCGGCGGCTCCAACCTGCGCCTCCGCTTCCCTGGCGCCGCGCTCGGCGTTCCGGTTGGGCCGGCCCGGCTGGTCACGCTCTGCGGCCTCTCGGTCGCCAAGTACCTGCTGCTGACGTCGAAGGAGATCGCCGCCGACGAGGCACACCGCTGGGGACTGGTGCACAAGGTGGTGGCGGCGCCGCGCACGGAGGAGGCGGCGCTTCAGCTCGCCGCCCAGGTCGCTGTGCATCCGCCCGAGGCGGTGGCGCGGCTGAAGCGGATGCTTCACGAATGGGACGACGTCGAGGGCCGCTCGCGCGTCGAGGGCGAGGGCCAGGTCGAGTGGCAGCGCTCGGGGCCCGGCTTGCCCTACGGCGACTGAGCCTCGCCCGTGCGCTCGCCGTTGAGCTCGTCGACGGCTTCGAATACGTCTCCCTGCCTGTAGAAGTCGACCGCGATCAAGCCTGCCGGCAGCCCTCGCAGGCTCTCGCATTCGGCGATCCGGCGCCGCAATACCTGCGGGCTATTGACCTTGGCGGCGTTCGACGGCCTCGGTGCGGGCGACGTGTCGATCCAGTGGTTGATCAAGAACAGCGAGGCGTCGTCGGGGCCGCGGTTGGGCTCGCAACTCGCGGCTAGCTCGGCCGGATCGGTGAGCTGCCGTGGCCGCTGGAAGGAGTAGGGGGTCTCCTGTACGAGCGCCTCGTATGCAGGGTGATACCAGGGGATCGTGTTCCCGCCTGAATCATTTTCGGCCAGCATCAGCACGCGGCCACCGGAGTCGATCATCGTCTGCAGGGACGGCCAGGGCTGGCCCACTGGCCCTTTGTAGACATAGTCGATGAGGCCGCTGCTGTCGATCAACGCGGCGATCTCGGCCGGGTCGACGTAATCCTCGATCACGACCACGAGCACCTCGTCGGGGTTGGCGGCGAGGAAGTCGCGAATCTGCCCGAATGCGGCCGACGCCTTGACCGCCCCAGGCTCACAGAACCCGTGGCAGAGATACACCTCTCGCCCGCCGACGATCTCGGAGCTGACGATCCGATCGCGTATCCGCAGAGCGGCGTTGAGCGCATCCGAACCGAGTTCGTCCTCCAAGGCCTTGCGCTCGCCACTGCTCTTGCTCGAAAGGTCCGTTTTCACCGTCCCACCCTCGGTCTCGAGCCCATAGTGAGCATCGATCAGCAGGCCATGCACGCCGTCGCGCAGTTGGTCGGGAATGCCCTTCTCCTGCTGGGCGAAGAGCCAGCCGGGGGTGGAGGCGGCCGACATCGAGTTGTGCGTGGCGGCGACAGCGACCTGGTCGAGCGGCTGGTCGCAGAGCTCGATCGAGCCGTTGCAACCCTCGGTGGCGATCGTCTGCGATTGCGCCGAGATCCCGCCGACGCCGATAAACACCGCACCCGCGACCACGATCGCGACAGCGCCGATGCCCGCTGCCAGCAAGGTTGCGCGCCCGCGCCTGCGCTCGGCCGCCTCGAGGCCGCTCTCCGAGATCGTCAGACGCATCAGCTCGGCGACCCCGGCGTAGGCGACATAGAGGCCTACGAGGATGACCACGAGCTGAACGAACTCGTTGTGGGCGATGATGATCGCGACGCCGCCGACGATCAGCAGCAGCGCCCGGACAGCGCGCATACCCCCGCTTTCGGGAATCGAAGTGGCAGCAGACCAGGCACGCCCGACCTGAGCGCCGACATCGACCGGCCGAAGCAAGGAGGACGCGGCCGCTGCAAGCACCGCGCCGCAGCCGGCGAACAGGATCAACGCCGTGCCGAGATCGTCGAGATAGGCGTCCCAGATGCCCGCCGCCGCATCGCGCGCTCCCTGATCGTCGATCGCGGTGAGCACCATTGCCTCCGCCGCGCGCATGCCGACCAGTGCCAAGGCCGCGCCGATCGCGATCGAGACTCCCAGCGTGACCGCGGCGCGGCGGGCATCCATGGCGACGCGGGTCGCCGCGAACGCCGAGATCAGGCCGATCAGGACCAACGCCAGCGGCAGCCATTTCGCCGAGTCGGTGAATCGGATAAAGCCCGCCACAGCGTCCGGTAGCTGGGCGTCGAGAACCGTCGCCTCGATCCCGGGGGGAATCTTCTTCGCGAGCTTCGGTTCGACTGCCACAAGCGTGCCGCGAATCGTCATGCCGATGTCGACCAACGTCAGTGTCAGCGTGTTCAGGTCGCGGTCGAAGACCGCGCGGTGGAGGTCCCTGACGGCGCCGCGAAACAGGCCCTGGAATGCGCCCTGCCCGGCGATCTGGGTAACGACACCCTCGATCACCGGTTGTACGGCAACGAGGTTGGGCTCGGCGGCGACGATCCGCTCCGCCGCGCGCTTGCCGATCTCGGCGCGGACGTCCTCGTTGTCCAGCGCCGCGGCCGCCCGCTCGGCGAACTGCTCGGAGTCGGCGAAGGCGCGCAGCGCGTAGCCGCCGGCAAGTGCGGCGAGGAAGGCGATCGCGGCGAAGATCGCCAGCGCCGAGGCCGCGATCCGCCGCCTGCCTTGGGAGCCATTCATGTCCGGCCAGACTATTCCGGCTGAAACCGAAACTGGCCGCGCTGGGACTGCACTAACCTCGAAGGCACTGCTCAGAGCACTACTCGACATCGCGCTCGACGACGAGCGACTCGCATCCGTCGCGGCTCAGGTCAAGGCCGGCGACGCGGTCGACCTGCGCGCTTCGGGCTCGATCAGGCCCTATCTGCTGGCTGCCCTGCTTGATTCCGACGACGCGCTCGCCGATCGGCCGGCGCTGGTCGTCGCTGCCGACGATGTCGGCGCCCGCGACCTGGCCCGGGCGCTCGGCGCCTATCTTGCCCCGCGGCGGGTTCGCTACTACCCGTCGCGCGGCACCGGTTACGAGTCGCATTTGGCGCCGCCACCGCATCTCGTCGGCCTGCGCATCGGCGCTCTCGATGCGCTCACGGCCACGGCCGCGCCTGGCGCCGATCAGCCGGTGGTCGTCGCCTCAGCCGTGGCGCTGGCCGAGGCGGTGCCCGATGCTGCGCTTCGCCCCGAGGGCTTCGTCCTCCATCGCGGTGAGGAGATCGATCTCGGCGACGTCTCCGAGCTGCTTGTCGAGGCGGGCTACGAGCGTGTCGACCAGGTCGAGGACCGCGGTCAGTTCGCGATCCGCGGTGACATCCTCGACGTCTTCGGCGCGACCGAGGATCGAGCTGCGCGGCTGGAGTTGTTCGGCGACGAGGTCGAGTCGATTCGCTGGTTTTCGACGTTCACCCAGCGCTCCCTGGGAG
>JBKJXG010000114.1:0-2801 GCA_046716525.1 Solirubrobacterales bacterium | reverse complement strand
ACCACTCCGCGATCCGCCATCTCACCTTCGACGAGCTGCCGACGATCGCCGCCTGGGCGGGGATCGGCGTCGCCGGTCTGGCCTTGGTCCTACCGCAGACGCCAGCCGGCGAGGTCGCTCCCAGCGCCGCGGTCACAGCTTGGCTCATCGCCACCGTTGCCGCCTTGACACTGCGCGGCGCCGCCCGCTGGCTCTGGCGTCGGCTGGCGCCGCGCGAGGTCACCGCCGTCCTCGGCGCGGGCGATCTTGCGGAGATGATCCGGCGCAAGCTCGAGCTCTTCCCCGACATGCACCTCGAGCTGCTCGAGAACGCCGATTCGCAGAGCTTCGAGGCGATCACCGAGAAGGTCGACCGGGTGATCGTCGCCTCCGAGCGCATGCAGCCCGGCGAAGTCGCCGGCCTCGTCTCGCTCTGCCGCGACCGCCAGGTCAAGCTCAGCGTGATCTCGCCGCTTCATGGGCGCACCGCTCCCGTGCGGCTCTCGCGCGTGGCCGACCTGCCCGTGCTCGAGTACGAGACGTGGGACCCGTCACGCTCGACCGCGCTGATCAAGCGCGGCTTCGACCTCGTCGTCGGCTCGATCGGACTGCTGCTTTCGGCGCCCCTGTTCCCCTTGATCGTGTTGGCGATTCGCCTCGACACCAGCGGGCCGACCTTCTTCTCCCAGGACCGCGCCGGACTAGACGGACGGCCGTTTCGCGTGCACAAGTTCCGCACCATGGTCGCCGACGCGGAGGAACGGCTCCCCGATGTCATTTCGCTCGACGATCTGCGCGAGCCGATGTTCAAGCTCTCCGACGATCCTCGGGTGACTCGTGTCGGGCGCGTCTTGCGCCGCCTTAGCCTCGACGAGCTGCCGCAGTTGTGGAATGTCCTCAGTGGTGAGATGAGCATCGTCGGCCCGCGCCCCGAGCAGGTCGAGCTGGTCGAGCGCTACCGCCCCGAGCACCGCTTTCGCCTCAGCGTCAAGCCCGGAATCACCGGCCCCATGCAGGTGTTCGGCCGCGGTGATCTCACCTTCCATGAGCGCCTCGCGGTCGAGCTCGACTACATCGAGAACATCTCCCTGGCACGCGA
The DNA here is from genome assembly GCA_046716525.1 of Solirubrobacterales bacterium. Classification (GTDB taxonomy): domain Bacteria; phylum Actinomycetota; class Thermoleophilia; order Solirubrobacterales; family 70-9; genus WHSW01. The sequence goes on along the minus strand of JBKJXG010000114.1, from coordinate 1,723 downwards.
CCTGCGCATCCTCGTCGAGACGGTCCCTGTCGCGCTCAAGGGTTCGGGCGCGTACTGAGGTCGGACCGGTTGAAAGCCGGTGAGTTCGCGGGCTCCGGGTGTTTGGCCTGTGGCGAGCCCAGCGTTCGGCCATGGCGCTTGGCCAAGGCCTCGGATCCCGAGCTTGCCGGGCGCAGCGCCTACTGGCTCGATCGCTGCGAGGGCTGCGGGACCGCCTTCACGCGCGACGCTGAAACGGCCTCCCCGCAGATCTACGAAGCCGGCACCTATTCCGCGGAGCATCCTGCAGCGGCTCCTTTCGTCAGGTTCTTCCGCAGGATTGCCGACCGAGACCGGCTGCGCTTCTTCGACGGTGTGCGGCAAGGTGGCCGGGTGCTCGAGCTCGGCGCCGGTGCCGGCGAACTGGTCGTCGAGCTTCAACGGGCGGGTTTCGATGCGCGGGGGATCGAGCCGTCGCCACGCGCGATCGAAGCGGCGGCGGTGCTCGGTGCGCGCGTCGTCGAGGGAACCGCGGAGAGCGCCGAGGTGGATTCCGCCAGCGAGGACGCGGTCGTCATCTGGCACGCGCTCGAGCATCTCGGCGATCCGGCCGAGGCGGTGCTTCGGGCAAGCGAATGGCTCGTGCCGGGTGGACGGCTGATCATCGGCGTTCCGGATCTCTCCAGCCTGCAGGCTCGGATCGGCGGTGATCGTTGGTTTCACCAAGATGTGCCCCGCCACCGCACACATTTCACCAGTGCCGGGTTGGTGAGGATGCTCGAGCGCAGCGGCTTTCAGATTGCACGTGTGCGCCATCTCTTGATCGAGCAGAATCCATTCGGGATGTGGCAGACGCTGCTCAACAGGCTGACGGGCGAGCGTGACTTCTTCTTTCGCCTCGTCAAGCACGATCTCGGGGGCGTTCCGCGTCCGGCGATCGCGCGCGATCTGCTGATCACGGCGCTTCTCGGGCCGCTGCTGATCGCGCCTGCGATCGCGATCGAGCTTGCCGCGGGAGCGCTCGGAAAGGGGGGGACGATGGTGGTTGAGGCAACCCGATGAGCTCGCCCTCGGTCACGGTGGTCGTGCCCACGCTCTCGGCTGATCGGCTTCCGCGGCTCCTCGAATCGCTGGCGGAGCAAAGCGCTGCCCACCAGACGATCGTCATCGACAACGGTTCCCCCGGGAAAGCCGTGAGCGAGCTTTGTGGTCGCTACGACGGGGTCGAGGTGATGCGAATGGAGTCCAATCAGGGCTACTCGCGTGCTTGCAACCTCGGCGCGGCTCAGGCTGACGGCGAGATCCTGATCCTGGTCAACGACGACTGCGTCTGCGACAGCGAGTTCGTCGAGTTGTTGGCGGTCGAGATCGATCTCGGCTCGGGAATCGCGATGGCGGCCGGGGTGATGCGCGATTGGGCCGATCCCGAGCGCATCGACAGCGCCGGGATGGAGCTCGACAGCACCCTGCTCGTCTTCGACTATCTCAACGGCGAGCCGGTTTCGACGCTCGACGGCGACGTGGCAGATCCGGTCGGACCGTCAGCCGCCGCCGCCGCCTTCGACCGCACCACCTTTCTCTCCGAGGGCGGCTTCGACGAGCGTCTCTTCGCCTACTGGGAGGACGTCGACCTCGTCCTGCGGCTGCGTCGGCGCGGCTACACCTGCGCACTCGCCGCTCAAGCGCGCGGGGTTCACGAGCACTCGGCCACGCTTGGATCGGGCTCGGCGAAGAAGAACTACCT
>JBKJXG010000113.1:0-3322 GCA_046716525.1 Solirubrobacterales bacterium | reverse complement strand
GCGTGAAGCAATCGGGCGTCGGGCGCGAGGGCGGCAACGAGGGGATCGAGGAGTACCTGGAGGCCAAGTACGTGGCCGTCAACCTCTGATCGGGCGTCAGGGCGTCAGCGCCTCGCCTGGCATGTAGTCCGGGAACAGCGACTGCAGGAGGGGAACGAATTGGTCGAAACGTTCGATCTCGCAGCCGTTCGCGCGGCTGAACTGTGCCTCGACGGGATCTCCGCTGAGGGTCCCCACGACTGATGCAGTCTCCGGGCCGCCGAAGATCTCGGTGCACGCGGTCGCGGCCGGCACCGGCTCGAAGCCGGTGGTGCTGAGACCCTCCGCGCCCTCGCAGTCCACCTGCGATTCACAGGCGACCGTCTCGGTGCGCGCCGCTTCACCGCCCTCGCCATCAACGTCGAGGGTTACCTCGAGGCTGGTCTCAGCCGATCCCTGTCCCGCGTCCTCGTCATCTGAGTCCGAACCGCAGCCGGCACCGGCAAGCGCCAGGCAAACCGCTGCCAGGGCTGTGGCCCCGCGAATCAGCGGCCGAACAACTGGCCGACTAGGCCGCTGATCGTGCCGCGCTTCTCGAGATAGCACTGGTGGTACTCCTCGGCGCGCCAGAACGGCTGCGCGGGCTCGATCGTGGTCACAATCGGCTTCTCATGGCTGGGCTGGGTGGCTTCGAGCACTCGGCGTGCGGTCTGCGCCTGCGCGTCTGAGTGCGTGAAGATCACCGAGCGGTACTGATGGCCGACGTCAGGCCCCTGGCGATTGAGCTGGGTCGGATCGTGCAGCCCGAAATAGGTCTCGACCAGCGTCTCGTAATCGATCTTCGCCGGGTCGTACTCGGCTTGGACGACCTCGACATGTCCCGTCTGACCGCTGCAGACCTGCTCGTAGCTCGGATTGTCGACGGTGCCGCCTTCGTAGCCGACGGTGGTGTCGACTACGCCCTCGAGCTCACGAAAGCGCTGCTCGACCTGCCAGAAGCAGCCGGCGCCAAAGGTCGCCTTCTCGGCCGCGGCCGCGCTTGCGCCCCCGCTCGTATCATTGCCATTGGCCTCACGCATACCGGCTCCTTCGCTCTTGGCTTCCTCGTAGATCATCGCATCAGGTCAGTCTCGGTCGGGCGCCTTTCGTTACGCCAGCGAGCTTGGGTCGAAGTTCGCCCCGCAGACGAGGACGCCGACGCGCTCACCGGGCTCAGGCACGTACGCTCCCGTCGAAAGCGCAGCGAAGGCCGCCGCGCCGCCTGGCTCAGCGGCAATTCGGGCAGCCGACCAGAGCCGGTGCTGAGCCTCGCGGATCGCCTCGTCGGCGATCAGCAACGAGCGCCCTACCCAGCGGCTCAGAGATTGCCACGGCTGCTTGCCGATGCGCCGCGCGCCGAGTGAGTCTGCGGCCACGCCACCGACCTCGACCTCGACCGGCTCACCAGCCTCCAGCGCCCGCGCCAGGGTCGGGGCGCGCTCAGGCTCGACGGCGATCACGCTGGCGCGATCCTCATACCAAGCCGCGACCCCCGCGCACAGGCCGCCGCCGCCGACCGAGACCAAGACGGTGTCCAGGCCCGGGCACTGGCTGTCGAGCTCGCGGCCACACGTTCCCTGGCCCGCGACGACGAGGGGATCGTCGAAGGCGTGCAGCTCGAGGCCGCCGTGTTCCGCCGCGTGAGCGCGGCTGGCGGCAAACGAATCGTCGTAGAAGGCGCCGCTGACGATCACCTCCGCCTTCGTCAGCCGCAGGCGCTCGACCTTCGCCGGGGGCGAAGCCTCCGGGACGAAGATCGTCGCCGGGTGTCCGAGCTCGCCGGCGGCATAGGCGACCGCGAGCGCGAAGTTGCCGCCTGACGCGGCGACGACTCCGGCCTCGGGAACGTCGGCGGCGAGCATCGCCGAGAAAGCGCCGCGCGGTTTGAAGGAGCCGGCGTGCTGGTGCAGCTCGAGCTTGAGCCAGACGGGCTCGCCGACCGATCCGCCGCTGCCGGGTGTGAGCGCGAGTTCGAGCACCGGGGTCTCGCGTACCCGCCCGGCGATGCGCTCAGCAGCCGCCTCTATGTCGTCTGGCTTGATCAGCTCACTCGTGCGGATGAGCCATCTTGCGGAAGTCGAGGGCCCGTTCGAGCACTTCCTCGTCGACCCCCTGCTCGGTCGCGACCTCGCGCACCGTGCGCCCGGAGGCCGCCGCCTCCTTGACGATCTCCGTTGCGCCGTCGTAGCCGATGTGTGGCGTCAGTGCGGTCGCGACCTGAAGCGTCGATTCGGCGTGCTGTTGGAGCATCTCCTCGTTCGGCTCGATGCCGCTGACGCATTTCGTGTCGAGTAGGCGGGCGGCGGCGGCGAGCAGCTTGATCGAGTCGAGCAGGTTGCGGGCGATCAGCGGCACGCGCACGTTGAGCTCGAACTGGCCCTGACTACCGCCGAGCGTGATCGCTGCATCGTTGCCGATCACCTGGTCGCCAACCTGTATCACGACTTCGGGGATCACGGGATTGACCTTGCCGGGCATGATCGAAGAGCCCTTCTGCAGCTCCGGAAGCCTGATCTCGGCAAGCCCGGCGCGCGGGCCGGAGCCCATCAGCGCCAGGTCGTTGCCGATCTTGATCATCGAAACGGCGACCACCTTGAGCGCTCCCGAAAGCTCGACCAGTGAGTCGCGATTGGCCTGAGCCTCGAACCGGTCGTGCGGGGCCGCGATCTCCAGGCCGGTCGACTCCGAGAGCTTCTCGCGCACTCGCTGGGCGAACTCGGCGTGGGTGTTGACGCCGGTGCCGGTCGCGGTTCCGCCGAGCGGGATCTGGGCGACGCGCCCGAGCGTGTCGCGAACGCGGGCAGCGCCGAGGTGGATCTGTGAGGCGAAGCCGGCGAACTCCTGGCCCAGGGTCACCGGGACCGCATCCATGAGGTGGGTGCGGCCGGACTTGACGTGGCCGTCGAACTCCTCGGCTTTGGCCCTGAGAGCGCCGACGAGACCATCGAGCGCGGGCAGCAGGTCGTCGCTGACCTCGCCGAGGGCGGCGAGGTGGACCGCCGATGGGAAGACGTCGTTGGAGGACTGGCCCATGTTGACGTGGTCGTTGGGATGCGCGCCCTCGCCGGCGAGCGTCGCGATCACCTCGTTGGCGTTCATGTTCGACGAGGTGCCCGAGCCGGTCTGGAAGACGTCGATCGGGAACTGGTCGTCGTGCTCGCCGCGGGCGATCTCCTCGGCGGCCGACCGGGTGGCCACGGGCGAGCTCTCCGACCAGTTTCCGATCGACGTCTTCCAGACCGGCTCGGGCACCTCGTCGAACATGAACGCAAACGAAGTGATCGCGTCTCTGGCCGGCGAGGGA
>JBKJXG010000112.1:0-3706 GCA_046716525.1 Solirubrobacterales bacterium | reverse complement strand
GGTGAAGGCAACGACCAGTTCGTCGACGACGCCTTCCTCGATCCGAACGGCCGCTACATCTACGTCTCGCGTCCCAGCTTCGCCGATGTCGTCGGGATCGACCTCAAGACGGAGCAGATCGTCTGGCGTACGCACGTGGCCGGCGTGCGTTCCGACCACATGGCGATCTCCGAGGACGGCAGCGAAGTGATCGTCGCCGCCTCCACCGGCAACGTTGGCCAGGTGCTCGACACCGACACGGGCGAGATCACCAAGGAGTTCGAGTCCGGTGATTCACCCCACGAAACCAACTACTCCGCCGACGGCAAGCTCCTCTACCACGCCGCGATCGGCCGCGTCTACACCCCCACCGACGAAGCGCAGCTCGACACTTCCAAGGGCGCCACGTTCTTCCAGATCGTCGACGCCGACACGATGGAGATCGTCGAGCGGATCCACCTCGGCGAGAAGCTGGCGGAGGCGGGGTATCCGAATATGAGCGACGCGGTTCGGCCGATGGCGCTGTCGCCGAACGAGCGCTACCTCTACGCGCAGGTCTCGTTCTTTCACGGCTTCGTCGAGTACGACTTCAAGACCGACAAGATCAGGCGGGTGGTGAGGCTGCCGATCGCCGACGCGATCAAGGACCTGCCCAAGGAGGACTACCTACTCGACTCCGCCCACCACGGGATCGCGCTCAACCCGAAGGGCAAGCGCTTTTGCGTCGCCGGGACGATGTCGGATTACGCCGCGATCGTCAGCCGCCGCAAGCCGTCGCGGTTCAAAATCATCGACGTCGGGCCGAAGCCGTACTGGTCGACCAACAGCGCCAATGGCAAGCACTGCTACGTGTCGGTCAGCGGCTCCGATCGCGTCGCGGTGATCTCCTACAAGAAGCGCAAGGAGATCGCGAGCATCCCGGTCGGCGACCACCCTCAGCGAGTTCGCACCGGCGTCGTCGTCAAGAGGTACCTCAACGATTAGCTCGCGCTCAGGCGCCGGTGCTGCTCGATCAGATCCGCCGCCGCCGGGTGCCCAAGCGAACACGCGGTTGAGAGCTCCGCCTGCCCCTGTGCATCGTCCGCCGCGTTGTGCGTGTGTGGTCTCGACGGCAGAAGTGATGCCCGGCATCGAGCACTGAGACGAGAGGCCGAAGGGCGTCAGAGCCCGCGCTAGGTAAAGCGTGCGGATATCCAGGCAAGCGCCGACGCGCTTTCGGCAGGTCAGCGTGGCGCGGGGCTCATTCGTGCTCGCCGAGGTCGTAGATGCCGGTCGTGGTCTGCTCTACGACTGCGAGGATATGCGCCGTGGCATCCCGGCCGGTACTCGTATCGCCCGACTCGTTCAAGGGCACCTTCAGCGCGGTGGAGGTGGCGGCCGCGATCGCGGGCGGCCTGCGCGCGGGCGGGATCGAAGCCGTGGAGCTTCCCGTGGGCGACGGCGGCGAGGGAACGCTCGACGCGCTCGTGGGCGCCCTCGGCGGCGAGTACCGCACGGCCAAGGTGAGCGACCCGCTCGGACGCCCGCTGGAGGCGCGCTTCGGGCTGCTGCCCGACGGCCGGGCGGTGGTGGAGATGGCGCAGGCGAGCGGGCTCGGGCTGGTCGCGGAGCACGAGCGCGACGCCTGGGCTGCGTCCACTCGCGGCACCGGAGACCTGATCGCGGCCGCGGCAGCGGCGGGTGCCTCCACCGTGGTGGTCACCGTCGGGGGCAGCGCGACCACCGACGGCGGCGCCGGTGCCCTCGAGGCGCTCGAGGAAGCCGGTGCGGACCCGAGGCTGGAGGTGGTGTGCGACGTGCGCACGCCCTGGGAGGACGCCCCGCGCGTGTTCGGTCCGCAGAAGGGGGCCGACGAAGCGATGGTCAAGCGCCTCCAGAAGCGCCTGGCCGAGCTGGCCGCGGAGGCGCCCCGCGACCCCCGCGGCGAGCCGATGACCGGCTGCGCAGGCGGGCTCTCCGGCGGCCTGTGGGCGTTTCGCGGCGCCACGCTCGTGCCCGGCGCCGCGTACGTGCTCGACGCGCTCGGCTTCGACGCGCGGATGCGCGAGGTGGGCTTCGTGGTGACGGGGGAGGGAAAGCTCGACGCCCAGACGCTCGCGGGCAAGGCCGTGGGCGAGTTGGCGATGCGCTGCCGGCAGGCGGGCGTGGCCTGCCATGCCGTGGTCGGAAGGAACGAGCTCGACAGCTCCGGGGCCCGCGGGCTCGACCTCTCCAGCGTGCGCGAGGCGACGACGCTCGACGAGCTGCGGCAGGCCGGTCTGGCGTTGGCCGGGGGACGCTAGGCGTCAGCTGGAGGTCGTGCGCAGCGCGGTGTCTCAGTCCTGGGTCGCTTGCCCCTCGACCTCCTCGAGGAGGAAGTCGTACGCGGGCAACGTGAGGAACTCGACGAAGTCTTCCGCCAGCGCCACCTGCTCGAACAGCGCTCGTGACGCGTCCGGACGGCCCTGCGAGTCGAACCAGTCGTCGTCGCCGATCTCGGCCCGGATGCGCTCGAGCTGCTCGTCCTCGATCTCGCGCACGAGCGCCGCGGTGACCGTACGGCCGTCGTCGAGCTCGGCACCGTGGCGGATCCACTGCCACACCTGCGAGCGCGATATCTCCGCCGTGGCCGCATCCTCCATCAGCCCGTAGATGCCGGCCGCGCCGTTGCCGCGCAGCCATGAGGAGATGTACTGGATGCCAACATTCACGTCGCTGCGCAGGCCCTCGAGCGTGATCTCGCCGGGAGTGGAGGCGATGTCCAGCAGGTCGGCTGCCGACACCGACACCTCCTCGCGCAGGCGGTCCACCTGGTTAGGGCGATCGCCCAGCACCTTGTCGAACTCCTCCATCGCCCCGCCCACCATGTCGGGATGCGCCACCCACGTGCCGTCGAAGCCGTCGCCGGCCTCGCGGCTCTTGTCCTCGCAAAGCTTCGCCGTCGCCTTCTCGTTGGCCTCCTTGTCCGTGCGGCTGGGGATGAAGGCGGCCATCCCGCCCATCGCGTGCGCGCCCCGGCGGTGGCAGGTCTTCACGAGCAGCTCGGTGTATGCGCGCATGAACGGCGCCGTCATCGTCACGGAGTTGCGGTCGGGGAGCACGAACTCAGGCCTGTCGCGGAAGCACTTGATCGCGCTGAACATGTAGTCCCAGCGGCCGGCGTTGAGCCCGGCGGAGTGGTCGCGCAGCTCGTAGAGGATCTCCTCCATCTCGAACGCGGCGGGCAGGGTCTCGATCAGCACAGTGGCCTTGATCGTGCCGGGCTCGATCCCGAGCGACTGCTGTGCGTACTCGAACACGTCGTTCCACAGGCGCGCCTCGAGGTGGCTCTCCAGCTTGGGCAGGTAGAAGTACGGACCGCTGCCGGCCTCCAAGAGCTTGCGCGCGTTGTGGAAGAAGTAGAAGCCGAAGTCACACAGCGCGCCCGCGATCGGATCGCCGTCCACCAGCAGGTGCTTCTCGGGCAGGTGCCAGCCGCGCGGGCGGACGAGCAGGGTGGCCACCTCGTCGTTCAGCCGGTACTCCTTGCCCTCCGGCGAGCTGAACTCGATCGTGCGCGCGATCGCGTCGGAGAGGTTCACCTGGCCGCCGACCATGTTCACCCAGGTCGGCGAGTTCGAGTCCTCGAAGTCCGACATGAAGCCTCGCGCGCCGGAGTTGAGCGCGTTGATCACCATCTTCCGCTCCGTCGGGCCCGTGATCTCCACGCGGCGGTCCTCGAGGTCGGCCGGCGGCGGGCCGACCCGCC
>JBKJXG010000111.1:0-2820 GCA_046716525.1 Solirubrobacterales bacterium | reverse complement strand
GAAGTCTGATGGCGCCGCAGGGCCCGGTGCCGAGGTACGTGGCGATCATCACCGATGGCAACGGGCGCTGGGCTGCCGAACGGGGATTGCCGGCGGTGGCGGGCCACGAAGCGGGCGCCGATGTGGTCAAGGCTCGCCTGCGCGACGCGGCAGAGCTCGGAATCGAGGAGTTGACCGTGTTCTCGTTCTCGACCGAGAACTGGCAGCGTCCGCAGGCCGAGGTCGACGGGCTGATGGCGATGTTCGGTCGGCGGATCGACGTCGAGACGCCCGAGCTCGACGCCGAGGGCGTGCGTATGCGCTTCATCGGCCGCCGCGAGGGAATTCCAGCCAACCTCGTCGAGCGCATGGACTGGGCCGAGGGCGTGACGGCCGCAAACGAGCGGATCACCCTGTTCGTCGCCTTCAACTACGGCGGCAGAGCGGAAATCGTCGACGCGGCGCGAAGCTTCTCCGGTGACAGCGAGGACGAGTTTCGCGCCCTGCTCTACGCGCCAGACATGCACGACCCAGACCTCTTGATCCGAACCAGCGGCGAGGAGCGCATCTCGAACTTCCTGCTGTGGCAGAGCGCCTACTCCGAGCTCGTCTTCAGCGAGGAGCTCTGGCCCGATTTCAGCCGCGAGGCTTTCGAGGCGGCGCTTGGAACCTACGAACGCCGCCAGCGGCGGTACGGAGGCCGCTAGTGGAGGGATCGCGTCCGTTCGACTCGGAACTCGACTTCGACCACCCGCGCCGAAACCGGCCGGAAGCGCCGCCGCCGCTTGCGGGCGAGCGTACCTCGCGTCGCGGGCGCAAGCGTCCGCCGAGGCGAAACCGCTCCGAGACGATTGCTCGGGTCGCCTGGGCGATTCCGTGGATCGCGATCGTGATCACGATCACGATCGTCGGTGGCGAGCTCTTTGCCGCAGCGATGATCGCATTCGCCTGCATCGGCCTCCGCGAGCTCTTTCGCATGACTCACAACGCTCGCCCGTTCGAGCTGGTCGGCTTCGCGGCGGCGGCGGGGGTTTGCATCGCCGCCCTGTACGGCACCCATTTTCAGATCGTGATCGCCCTTGTCGCGACGATGCTGGCGATGTTCGCGGCCGCCGTTGCGCGGCCTGACCGTGACGGGATCACGATCTCGCTCGCGGTGACCGCGCTCGGGGTGGCCTGGATCGCCGTTCCGTTCGCACACGCGGTCCTGCTGCGCGAGCTGCCGGAGCACGGCGCGGCATTGCTCGTCGACGTTCTCGTCGCCACGTTTGTCGCCGACACCGCCGCCTATGCCGGCGGCCGTATGTTCGGCCGCCATCGACTCGCCCCGACGCTGTCGCCGAACAAGACCCTCGAGGGTCTTGCCTTCGGCTTCGTCGCCGGCACCGCGGGCTTCTGGTTCGCCGGTCTCTATCAAGACTGGCTGCCTGGAATCGACGCCCTGCTGATGGGCATGTGCGTCGCCGTCCTCGCGCCGGCGGGTGACCTGTTCGAGTCGATGATCAAGCGCGATCTCCAGGTCAAGGACTCGGGCACGGTCTTCGGGCCACACGGGGGCCTGCTCGACCGCCTCGACGCGGTCATGTTCACGGTCGTTGTCGGCTACTACCTCTCGGTTGCTCTCGTCTACTGATGCGAGCTCAAGTGGCGAGCGCGTCTCGGACGAAGTCGATGTCGTCGCGAAGGCCGGCGTGCGGTCCTGGCGTTTCGACCACGATCGCGGCCCCGGCCGCGGCCCCGGCTCGGATCATCGTCCGCAAGGCGCCGGGCTCGATTTGTCCTTCGCCCAGTCGTTCATGGCGGTCGGCTCCGGTGCCAGGGGGATCGCGCGAGTCGTTCGCGTGCAAGAGCTCGATGCCACCGGTGATCGCAAGTGCCCGCTCGATCGCTGTATCGAGGTCCTCGCCTGCAGCGTGTGCGTGACAGGTGTCGAAGCAGAAGCCGAGCTCGATCCCGGTTTCGGCCTGGCCAATTTCGTCCCACAGCCTCGCGAGCGCGTCGAATCGACGCGCTACGGCATTCTCGCCGCCGGCCGTGTTCTCGATCAGCACTCGGACGTCGGTCTCGAGTAGATCGAGCGATCGCAACCATCGGCGCGGGCCCTCCTGCGGGTCGTCCTCGGCGTGCCCGCCGTGAACGATCACCGCGCCGGCGCCAACTTCGGACGCCGCGTCGCAGGTTTGCTGGAGGATCTTGCGCGATCCGTAGCGGACGTTCGGCTTCGGCGAGCAGACGTTGATCAGGTATGGCGCATGGACGTAGAGGTCGATCGGGCTCGCGCGAATCGCTTCGGCCTCCGGATGAGCAGGAGGCTTCTTGTAGGAGCCCGGATCGCTGAGGAAGATCTGAACGCAATCGGCGCCGAGGTCGGCGGCGGCCTGCAACGGCCGCTGGCGCGAGACATGCGCACCGATCGCGGCCTCGATTCCTGCCATCGCGAGAGCATAGGTGTGTCTCGGATGACCGACCAGCAGCGGCCCGAGCGGCGCTGAGAGGCACGAAGGCGCTGAGGGTCGGCCTCGGAGCCCGCCTGAGACCCGTCGGTACCCTGCCTGGGATGGTCAAGCGGGTTCTTGTGCTCGGGTCCACCGGCTCGATCGGTGAGCAGGCGCTGGAAGTGATCGCCGGCAACGATCAGCTCGCGGTCGCCGGCCTCGCTGCCGACCGCGACTGGGAGCGGCTGTGTAGGCAGGCGCGCGACGTCGCGGCGCACACGGTCGCGCTCGCCGACCCCAACGGCGCAAGGCGTGCCGCGGCTGAGCTCGATGGGGTCCGCGTGCTTGCCGGCGAGCATGGCGGGCGCGAGCTGATCGACGCCACCCAGCCTGATCTCGTGTTGAA
>JBKJXG010000110.1:0-7215 GCA_046716525.1 Solirubrobacterales bacterium | reverse complement strand
AGCTGAGGTCGTGATCGTCCACGTGTACCCGAGCGACCATCTCGAGGGCCAGATCGTGGTCGGCGTGGCCGGCCCGCCGCTGCGCCCGCCTACCTGGGTGTCGGCTTTGAGGAGCGGGCGAACCGGTCGGCCGACGGCGACGGGCTGCTCTGCTCTGCTCCGCACAGGAGAAGCGCCCGTCCCTCGTCGTCGAGGCCCGCGAGGACGTCGAGATCGCCCGTTGTGTGCGCGAGGCAATCTCAATTTTGAAGATGCATTCACGGAAGAAAGGGTCCAGCGCGAAGCCGAGCGGCCGCAGGGCGGCGGAGCGGTGAGGGCCGCATTCATCGAGCATCCGGGGGAAGGCTTGCGGCTGGGCGAAATCGAACGGCCGACGCCCCGGCCCGCGGAGATCCTGATCCAGATCGAAGCCTGCGGCGTGTGTCGCACCGACCTCCATCTCGTCGACGGCGAGATCCCGACCCCGAAGTTGCCAGTTGTCCCCGGTCATGAGATCGTCGGCAGGGTGGTCGAGCGGGGCGCCAATGCAGGGCGCTTCGAGGTCGGCGACCGCGTCGGGGTGCCGTGGCTCGCCTGGACCTGCGGTGAATGCGAGCAATGCCTCGCAGGTCGCGAGAACCTCTGCGTTAGCGCCGTGTTCACCGGCCAAGGCCGTGATGGCGGCTTTGCCGAGTTCACGACCGCCGATGAGCGCTACTGCCTCAACATCCCCGATGGCGTCTCCTCTGAGCAGGCAGCCCCGCTGCTATGCGCCGGATTGATCGGCTACCGCGCGCTGAAGCTGGCCGGCACGGGCGAACGGCTGGGCCTCTACGGGTTCGGAGCGGCGGCGCACATCGTCGCGCAGGTGGCTGGGCTGCAGGGGCGCGAGGTGTTCGCTTTTACCCGTGCAGGGGACCTGGACGCCCAGAGCTTCGCGCTCAGGCTGGGCGTCCGCTGGGCGGGAGACTCCCTGGGCCCAGCGCCGGAGCCGCTCGATGCGGCGATCATCTTCGCTCCGGTTGGAGAACTGGTCCCGGCCGCTTTGCGGGCGGTCGGTCCCGGCGGCACCGTTGTCTGCGCCGGAATCCACATGAGTGACATTCCGCGGATGCCGTACGAACTGCTTTGGAAGGAGCGTGTGCTGCGCTCGGTTGCCAACCTCACCCGGCGAGACGGCGCGGAGTTCATGGAACTCGTCTCGCGCCACCCGATCGAGACGCACGTGCATAGGAATCGGCTCGATCAAGCCGCGGCCGCGCTCGACCGGCTGCGTGCCGGGCGCGTCCAGGGTGCCGAAGTTCTACTGCTCGCATCCTGAAGCTCAGGAGCATCGCGGTCAGGACGCTGCTGGTCCTGTCGACGAGCAACTCACGCAGAGGAGGCGGCTACGTAGCGGCTACCGACAACCTCCCGTATCCGATTCGGAAGCCGGCATTGGGGCCCGCCCGTACAGTGGTCTCGAGTCGAATTGTATTGTCGACTCTGAGGCCCTACTCGCAGGAGGTCGAACTTGAAGACCGTGATGGTCGGATTCGACGGAAGTGACCAAGCTCGGGACGCTCTGAAGCTCGGGGCGACCTTCGCCGAAGGTCTCGGCGCGGATCTGGTGGTCGCCGTTGTCGACGAGCTTGATCTGTTCGCCGGCGAGATTTCGGGGGCCGAGGAACGGGCCGTGTATCTGAGGGAGACACTTGACCTGGCGGCACGACAGCTCGGTGAGCGGCAGTTCGAGGGCAAGACGACCTGGGGCTCGGTGCCAGAATGCCTAGAGTTGGTCGCCGCGGACGTATCCGCCGATGTCGTCATCGTCGGATCGACCCACAGAGGCCAGATCGGAAGAGTGGTGCCCGGAAGCATCGGTGAGCGCCTACTTGCCGGCGCTTCTTGCGCGGTAGCGGTCGCTCCGAACGGCTACGCCCAACAGGAGGCAACTTCGCTGGAGCGCATCGGCGTCGGCGTCGACGGCGAGGAAGAGTCGAAAACAGCTCTGCGGCTCGCCAGTGAGACTACGATCGCGATCGGCGGATCGCTGAGGCTGATCGCGGTTGCCCCGATCCCCAAGGAGCTGATTCCCGGACGGATTTCGAGCACCGCCCCCGGGTACGCGCGGTTCGTACGCGACCGTCTTGCCGGGGAGCTCAAGCGGGCGATGGCGACGTCCTCACCCGCGATCAAAGTCGCGGAAATCCTCGCAGACGGAGATCCCGCAGAGGTGCTCTGCGAGCAAAGTCGCGAGCTCGACCTCTTGGTACTCGGCTCGCGCGGCTACGGACCGCTTCGGCGGGTCCTTCTCGGCGGCGTGGCGAGCAATGTGATCCGCGGCGCGTCCTGCCCGGTGCTGATCACTCCGCGCTCAGCCCAGCGCCCCCGGCGTCACGTGGCGCAGGAGACCCTCGCGAGCACAGTCCTTTAGTCCCACGCACCAAAGAGAAGGAGCTCACCACCATGTTCAAGAAGATCCTGATCGCAGTAGACGGCTCGAAAGGCTCGGAGCGGGTCATGCCGCTCGCCGTCGAGATGGCGAGAAGCAACGGCGCCGAGCTGGTGCTCGCTCACGTCGACGAGCAGACGCTCGGAAAGGGCGGCGGCTCGATCAACGTCCTCGACGACGATCTACAAACGCAGCTGCGAAGCCGAGCCCAGGAGCTCTCGGACGAGGGCGTCGCGACCGCCTTTGAGGTCCGCAGCGTCATTCTCGGAGGACCGGCGCATGTGCTCGTCGAGATCGCTGACGATGTCGGTGCCGATCTGATCGTCGCGGGCAGCCGAGGCCACTCGCCAATCGGCGGACTGCTTCTCGGCAGCGTCGCGCATCGCCTGCTCCAAGTTGCCCACCAGCCGGTTCTCGTGGTGCCCGAGTCCGCTCGAATAGAGGAGTCGTCGGAAACCGTCGACACAGCCGCAGGCGTCGCATGACGACAAGGCGAAACCTGGTCGTCAGCTAACGGCGTCAAGTGCAGCCCTATCCCGTTTCCACCCACCACCTTCGAGAGGGGGCAACATGGCCGATCGACGGATGAAGGTCTTTATTGCGGGTGGCGGCGTGGCTGGAATCGAAGCGCTCCTGGCGCTCCGGGACCTGGCGGGCGACCGCGTCGATATGACGCTCGCTGCGCCGACGCCGGAATTCATCTACAAGCCGCTAGCAGTCGAGGAGCCGTTCTCCCGATCGCCGGCCACCCAACTCGACCTCGAGCCCCTTGTCTCGGAGGCCGGCGGCACCTTCATTCAGCAGGGACTGCGGCGCATCGACGCAGATCGACGCACCGCAGAGCTCGATGACGGGTCCAGTATCGACTTCGATGCGGCGATCGTCTGCGTCGGGGCCAAGCAGCGGGTCGCCTTCGGCCATGCCGCGACCCTGCGGACCTCCGGCGAGCCGATCGACATCGACGCGCTCCTGCGCCGGGCGGCCGACCACGAGTTCGAGCGGATGGTGTTCATCGTTCCCCCGACGGGAGGCTGGCCGCTTCCCGTGTACGAGCTGGCCCTGATGGCCGAGAGGCGCGCGCGCCAGCTGTCCTTGGAGGTGCGGATCACGATCGTTACGCCCGAGCCCGAGCCGCTGAGTGTCTTCGGACATATCGCCAGCGATGCCGTGTCTTCACTGCTCGAGACTCGCGGAATCGAGGTTCGGAGCGGTGCCCGCGCCCATGAGGGCGCCGACGGCTCGATCGTGCTCGACCCGGGG
The DNA here is from genome assembly GCA_046716525.1 of Solirubrobacterales bacterium. Lineage (GTDB taxonomy): Bacteria > Actinomycetota > Thermoleophilia > Solirubrobacterales > 70-9 > WHSW01. The sequence continues at coordinate 3,542 of JBKJXG010000110.1, read as the reverse complement.
CACGAGCGCCTCGACGCCGGCGCAGTGGTTTCGCTTCCCGAGCTTTACGGATCGGCGCTCCCTGGTCTGCCCGCGGACGAACGAGGCTTCATCCCGATCGACGAACAGGCTCGAGTGCAGGGCCTATCCGGCGTCTACGCCGCCGGTGATGGCACGAACTTCCCGATCAAGCACGGCGGCCTGGGAACTCAGCAGGCCGACGCTGCGGCCGAGGAGATCGCAGCTCAAGCGGGGGCTTCAGTGGAACCTGCTCCCTTCCACCCGGTGATTCGGGGCAGGCTGATCACCGGCGACGAGTCGCTCAACCTGCAGGCCGACATCGCGGGTGGCGGCGGAGAGGGTGTCTCGAGCCTCGACTACCTCTGGTGGCCGCCGCAGAAGATTGCCGGCAAGTATCTGACAGCCGAGCTCGGCGGGCGCACACCCCAACCGCTTGGGCCGCCCCCCGAGCATGGAATCGGAGTCGAGGTCTCGCTGGGCACAGACTGGCACCGTGAGCCGATGGCGCTTGATCCCTACTCACCCTTCCCGGTCGATTAAGGGTAGAAGGTGCCCTCAGTGCGACAGCCCGCCAAGGCACGAGTTGTGATCGCCGGCGGCGGCATCGCGGGGCTGGAGGCCGCTCTGGCGCTAGCCGACCTTGCCAGTGACCGGGCGCAGCTGTCGTTGATCGCACCCGATCCGGACTTCGTCTTCAAGCCCCTCGCCGTCGAGGAGCCGTTCACCAAGCAGCCCGCCGCACGTCACGCGCTCGAGCCAGCGCTCGCCGAGATCGGGGCCGAGTTCGTTCGCGGCGCCGTCTCCAGCGTCGATCCTGCGGCGCACACCCTGGCGCTCGGCCCGGACTCAGAGCTCTCGTACGACCTCTTGGTGGTCTGCGTCGGTGCACAGGTGCGCGCCGCCTACGAAGGGGTGGAGACGTTCTGGAGCGACCGAGGCGATTTGCCGGTAGACGAGCTGATTCGCCGTGCCCACTCCGCATCACGCCGTACGCTGGCGCTCCTCGTGCCCTCACAGACCTCTTGGTCGTTGCCGCTGTACGAGTTGGCTCTGATGATTCGGCGACGTAGCGAGGAACTTGACCTCGCCGATCTGCGACTGCGAGTGTTGACTCCCGAAAGCACCCCTCTTGCCGTCTTCGGAGCCAAAGTCAGCAGCGAGGTCGCTCAGCTGCTCGCGGCCCGCCACATCTCGGTCGATACGAATCTAACTGTGGTCCAGGGCCCGACACCCACCCTGTACCTGGCGCCGCAGGGCATACCGAGCGAGGCGGGCGTGGTCGTGACCGTGCCGGTCATCGAAGGACCTTCTATCCCCGGCCTGCCGGACGACCCCCACGGCTTCATCCCGGTCGACGAGTATGGTCGTGTCGAGGGCCTCGAAGACGTTTACGCTGCCGGGGACGGGACAACCTTTCCAGTTAAGCAGGGCGGGCTCGCCACTCAGCAGGCCGACGCCGCCGCCGAGCACATCGCGGCTCGACTCGGGGCAGCCGTCGACCCCAAGCCGTTCGATCCGGTCCTTCGCGGTCAGCTGCTGACCGGGTTGGAGCCCATGTACCTGACGCACCCGCTCACCGGGGCCCACGATGAGGACACAATCTCGCTCGACTTCCCGTGGTGGCCGCCGCAGAAGGTCAGCGGGCGGTACCTCTCCCCGTGGCTCGCGCGCGTCGAGCAGATGGAAGTCGAGACTCAATAGCCAAGCGCTTGACGGGGGACAAAACGCCAGTCTGCTGCCGGCTCGAGATGGCGACAGACACCGCGGGTTGATGTCTCGCCGTCCCGCGATCAGCTCGCCTTCCCCTTCTCCGTTTTAGCTGCGCGCAAGCCGTCCGCCGCGGCCTGCTTCAGACTGCGACCGACACTGCGGTGGCGCCCTAGCTTGAGTCACGACGAACGCGCATCGACTACCAACACAACGCTCGCCCTTGACGGCGAGCGTCCACCGGCTGAGCGGCTGAAGGTCGCGCTCGGACACGCGACAAAGAGCGTCCCGATCGCAGCGCCGGACCAATCCGCCGAAAGCGTGCGCCAGTCACTGGTCGGGCGAACCTTTGAGTCGGCCGCCGACGTCGCGGTGCTCGACGGGCGCGAGCTCGTCGGACTGATCTCGATCGAGCAGCTGTTGGCGACGCCCGACGAGACGCGCTTGGCCGATGTCATGGACACCGGTCCGGCGATCGTTTCCCATGGGACCGATCAGAAGGTGGTCGCGTGGTGCATGGTCCATCGCGGCGAACGCAGCGCCGCCGTGGTCGATGATGCGGGCAGGTTCGCTGGGCTCATACCCCCTTACAGGATGCTCGAGGTCCTGCTGCACGAACACGACGAGGATCTTGCTCGGATGGGCGGCTACATGAGGGGCACAAGCAGCGCGCGGCGCGCGGCGGAGGAACCGGTTGCGCGAAGGCTCTGGCACCGGCTGCCGTGGTTGCTCGTCGGCTTGCTCGGGGCGATGGTCTCGGCGGTCGTCGTCGGGGCGTACGAGGAGCAATTGAGCGAGGTGCTCCTGCTCACGTTCTTTTTGCCGGCGGTTGTGTATCTCGCGGACGCCGTTGGAACTCAGACCGAAGCGATCCTCATCCGGGGCCTCTCCGTTGGGATCGAGATGCGCAAGGTTTTTCGAAGGGAGTTGGCCTCGGGCGTCGTCATCGGGACGGTGATCGGCGTCGCCTTTGTCCCGTTTGCCCTGCTCGTCTGGGTCAATGAGCAGGTCGCGGTAGCTGTTGCGTTGGCGCTCTTTTGTGCCTGCACGATCGCGACCCTGGTGGCGATGGTGCTGCCGCTCATCTTCCAGCGCTTCGGTGTCGATCCCGCCTTCGGCTCCGGTCCGCTGTCGACTGTGATTCAGGACCTGCTCTCGATCGTCGTTTACTTGGCAATAGCGGCGCCGATCGCGACGTGAGGGGCGATAGGTAGGGATCAATGCTCGGACTTTGGGCGACCCGCGCTCCGAGCGCGCGCGTGGCGTGACCCAACGCCCGGTGGATCCGTAGTCAGCCTGGAATCGGACCCGTAGCTTCCACCGATGAAGCGTTCGACCCCGAGCAACTAGGGTCGCGCCGATACACATGCACCGCCAAGCAGGAATCTGAGAGATGGCCAACGGGTTTCACGACCGCGCCGACGCAGGAGCGAAGCTCGCTCTGCGGCTCGAGCCGCTCCGCGCGAGGGAGCCGGTCGTCGTGGCGCTGCCTAGGGGAGGCGTACCGGTGGCGCAGCCGATCGCCACCGCGCTCGGAGCGCCCCTGGATATCCTTGCGGTCCGCAAGCTCGGAGCGCCCGGGAATCCCGAGTTGGGCATGGGCGCGATCGCCGAGGACGGGACCGGCGTAATCGACCAGAAGATCGTGCGAGCGCTCGGCGTCACCGACGAGGAGCTGCGATCGACCATCGCTCGGGAGTCGGCTGAGCTGCGCCGGCGAGCTGCCCTCTACCGCGGCGAAAGTCCGGCCTTCGACCTGGCCGGGCTAACGGTGATCGTGGTCGACGACGGCGTCGCCACGGGCGTCACCGACACGGCGGCGCTTCGGGCCATCA
>JBKJXG010000109.1:0-4762 GCA_046716525.1 Solirubrobacterales bacterium | reverse complement strand
AGTCACGACCTTGCCGGGCCAATGCCCCGAGGCGTCGACGTCGCGGATCGTCTCCTCCGCCACCTTGCGCTGCTCCTCGCTCGTATAGAAGATCTCCGACCGATAGATGGAGCCGACGAGATCTTCGTCGAGATCCGGTCGGTGGACCTGGAAGAAGTACTCGAGTAGGTCCCGGTAGGAGATCCGCTCCGGGTCGAAGACGACTTCGACCACCTCGGCGTGGCCGCCAGGATTCTCCTCGGTGGGGTTGTCGCCCCCGCCGCCGCTCCATCCCACGCGGGTGGCGATAACCCCGTTGGGGTGGCGCAGCAGTTGCTCCATGATCCAGGCACACCCTCCGGCGAGTACCGCGGTCTCGGTGGTGTCGCTCGTCACGTAGAGCCCCCTTTCGTGGTATTGCCTTGGTAGCCCGAGCCTCTCAGCCCACTGGGAGCGAGTCAAGGACGTATCGCTTTCCATGCAAGGTGGAATGTTGTGCTTCGGACAAAGACTGCAACATCCTCTGGGCGTGGAAGTCCAACGGACGATGCTCGGCGGGGTGGCCGCCTCGAGCGCCGCGCTTGTCTCGCCCCCGAAGCGAGGACCGGGACGGCCAATGGCACACTTGGCCGGTGCCCCGGAAACTAATCGAGATTCCCGCCCTCCACACCGGGGTCCCGTACTCCTACGTCGCAATGGTCCCGGCCGGCAGCATGGTCTTCACAGCCGGAGCATGCCCCCTCGATGGGAACGGAAACGTAGTCGGTGAGGGCGACCTTGCCGCTCAGACCCGCCAAGCCCTCGACAACCTGCTTGTCGCTCTCGACGCTGCTGGCTGCGGACCTGAAGATGTCGTCAAGACGACCCTTTACGTCGCCACTACCGACGACGCCAACCTCGTGGTGGCGTGGCAACTCGTGGAGGAGGTCTTCGGTACCCAGGGGCCGCCGAGCACGCTGCTCGGTGTGACGGTCCTCGGCTGGCCCGGGCAGCTCGTCGAGATCGAGGCCGTGGCCGCGCCAGGTGAATGACGCCGTTCGCGTTTCCATCGGATACGCCTTCTTAGCGCCGTCAATGCGAGACGGTGCTTTGGACGACGAGTCCAACAACGGGCGCCGCGTGGAAAGCGATACTTCGTCCTCATGGGCGCGGGACAAGCGAGCGAGGGCTACGAGGGCCGGATCGGGCGATACGGTGCGCAGCTCGCACAAGCTCTGATCCCAGTGAGCTTGATCACCGCCGGTCAACGGGTGCTCGAAGTGGGGTGCGGCTCTGGGGCGCTCACCGCCCGTCTCACCGAGGTGACCGGCCCAGAGAACTTGGTGGGCCTAGATCCCGATCCCGATGCCTTGGCCGCCTGCGCCGCACGAGCGCCCGGCGTCGAACTCGTACAAGGGTGGGCTGAGGAACTCCCCTTTGACGAGAACTCATTCGACGCCGTCGTCAGCCAACTAGTAGTCGGTCTGATGAGCGACCCGCCGGCTGGCGTCACGGAGATGCGTCGGGTTGCTCGGCCAAGCGCCCCAGTCACCAGTTGTGTCTGGGACTTCGCTGAGGGCATGACTGTTCTACGGCGCTTCTGGGACGCTGGGTGCGCCGTTGATCCCGACGCGGGAGCGAAGTTCGATCAAGCCGCCACCCACGCCTATTCCACTCCCGAAGGATTGAGGGGACTTTGGGATGCGGCGGGCTTCAGCGAGGTCGACGTCGGGGCGCTGACTGCGACCGCCCACTACCTCGACTTTGACGATCTATGGCAGCCGATGACGGTGCCCGATGGAGCACCGGGAAGATTCTTTGAAACCTTGAGCGCCGAGCGACGGGGGTTGTTGCGTGAGGAGTTTCGCCGCCGTCTCGATGCGCCCGAGGGCAGTTTTGATCTCGAAGCACGCGCTTGGTACGTGACCGGGCGCGCCTAGGAGGCGCTGGCCTCAAAGCGGCCCTCCAGGCCACCGGACTGCGGGACTAACGACAGGTTCCGCTTTGGACGAGGAGGAGTCCTACTCGCCGCTTACCTGTTCGCACGTGGACCGGCGCCGGATCGAGCCGCCAACCGTCGCGCGCTGATTGGCACGGGGCCGCGCAGGATTCGTCACATCCAGCGCGCCCAAGCCGCCGATTCGCCCCGTAGCGTGGCCGCAGATGGCCACAGACGCATCCAGCGAAGCCAAGCTGCGCTTGTTCGTCGCGCTCGACCTTCCGGAACGGGTGCGTGAGGCGATCGCGACGTGGCAGGCGCGCGCGCTCGCGGACCCGGCGCTGCGGCCGATGCGCCCAGAGGCCCTGCATGTGACGCTGTGCTTTCTCTCGACCCAGGCTGAGAAGGCGGTTTCGCGAATCGCCGACGTCGTTGCCTCGGTGCCCGTACGGCCGATCGAGATGCGCTTCGAGGCGGAGCCTCGTGCGGTACCCCGGGGGCGGCCTGGCCTCTACACGCTGTCTGCTGACAGCTCCGCGGCCAAGAGCTACCAGCACGAGCTCGCGCGGGCGCTCGAGGCGGCCCGCTTCTATGAGTCCGAGAAACGCCCGTACTGGCCGCATGTGACCGTTGCGCGGGTGCGCTCCGAGCGCCTCGCGCCGGAGCCCGGCAAACGCCGGGGCAAGGGACGCCCACGGCGGGTGCAAAGTCCGCCGGCGAGCCTCCCGAAAAGCCTGACTGAGCCATTCGGGGCCGTCCGGGCCGCGCTTTACCGTTCGAATCTGAAGCCCGAGGGGGCGCAATACGAATCCCTGGCGGGCGTTGACTTGCCGCTCCCGTAGCGGGGCGCAGAGAGGTGATGAAGAAAATGGCAGATACGACCAAGGCCGATCTCAAGGCCGCCAACAAGGAGGCGCAAGCCAAGAACGCTGCACTTGAGGCCGCGCTTTCGCAGATCGACAAGGAGTTCGGTGCGGGTTCGGTGATGAAGCTCGGCGATGCGGCCACGGTTCCGGTGGAGGCGATTCCCACGGGCGCACTCGCGCTCGACATCGCCCTCGGCGTCGGCGGCATCCCGCGCGGGCGGATCGTCGAGATCTTCGGCCCGGAGTCGTCGGGCAAGACGACGATGGTCTACCACATGATCGCCGAGGCCCAGGCGCTTGGCGGCGTCTGTGCCTTCGTCGACGCCGAGCACGCGATGGACCCGATCTATGCCAAGCGGATCGGCGTCGACACCGACGAGCTCTTGATCTCCCAGCCCGATTACGGCGAGCAGGCGCTCGAGATCGTCGATGTCCTGGTGCGCTCCGGCGCCGTCGACCTGATCGCCGTCGACTCGGTCGCCGCGCTGACTCCGCGGGTCGAGCTCGAGGGACAGATGGGAGAGCAGACAGTGGGCCTGCAGGCGAGGCTGATGTCACAGGCGCTGCGCAAGCTCGCCGGCAATCTCAACCGAGCGAAGACGGTATGTGTCTTCACCAACCAGATCAGAGAGAAGATCGGGGTCATGTTCGGCTCTCCGGAAACGCAGCCGGGCGGGCGGGCGCTCAAGTTCTACTGCTCTCAGCGCCTCGACATCCGCCGCATCGAGACCCTCAAGGAGGGAACCGAGGCGGTCGGCAACCGGGTTCGCGTCAAGGTCGTCAAGAACAAGGTCGCGGCGCCGTTTCGCCAGGCCGAGTTCGACATCGAGTACGGCCTCGGCGTCTCGCACGAAGGCTGCCTGCTCGACCTCGCGCTCGAAAACGACCTCGTGCAGAAGTCGGGCTCGTTCTTCTCCTACGGGGAGCTGCGACTCGGCCAGGGACGCAACAACACCAAGCAGTACCTGTCAGAGAACCCGGAGCTCGCGCACGAGATCGAGACCAAGCTCTTCACCGAGCTCGGCATCAACCGCGCGCCGAGGCCTCCGCGAGCCGTTCCGATTCTCGACGAGGCCGATGCGCCCACGGTCGCCGAGGCCGAGGCCGAAGCAGAGCCCGAGCGCAAGGCCGCCTAGCAGCCACGTTCGTACGCCAGCAGTGACAGAGCAGAAACCGCGCGACGCTTTCGCCTCTGCGCTCGAGGCGCTCTCGCACAAGGAGCGCACCGCAGGCGAGCTCGGGGCGTGGCTTGCCAAGCGTGGGTTCTCGCTCGCCGAGATCGAGGAGGCTGTCGAGCGCCTCGTTGCGGCCGGAGCGCTTGACGACGCGCAGTTCGCGCGTCGCTTCGCCGAGGACAAGCGCGAGCTGCGCGGCTGGGGACCCGAGCGGATCGAGGAGGCGCTCCTCGCCCGAGACCTCGATCCGGCGACGATCACGGCGGCGCTGGCCGGCGACGGGTTCGAGGGACAGCTCGAGCGTGCCGTCGGTCTGCTCGAACGGCGCGGCCAAGTCGTGGAGGATCAGGCGTCGCGCACCCGGGCGCTTGCCTTCCTCGCGCGCCGAGGCTACGGCTCGGAGCTCGCCTACGACGCGGTGCGGGGATTCGAGCGCAGTACTGCGGCGTGAGCGGCGCCGGGCTGCGGCGACTACCGTTGCAGCGCCAACGCCGCCCTTGCGGCGAAGGTGGCTCGGGTCTACGATCAGGGGGCGGCCGATTGCCGCCTGAAGACGCTAATGGCACGCTGAAACCAAGAATCCACTTGATCTCGATCACCTCGACAATGAAGCCGGCACCCAGGCGGAGGTAAGGCCCGGCACTCACGCGCGCCCGCCTTCTCGGGCGTCTCACAAAGCAGCCATCAGCGCTTCGCGGCACGGTCGAGGCGGTCTACCGATCGCTGGACACCGGCAACGCGGACAGGCACGGGGCCTCGGCCCCGGCCCCGGGAGAATGACGATGGCTCAACGCGCGCTCTGGCTTCCCTGGCGTCGAGACCGA
>JBKJXG010000108.1:0-3918 GCA_046716525.1 Solirubrobacterales bacterium | reverse complement strand
GCGGATCTGATCGCCGGCTGGATCGCCGACGCGAAGCGAGCCGATGCTGACCTCGTCGTGTTTCCGGAGCTCTGCTTGCCCGGCTACCCGGCTGAGGATCTCTACCTCAAGCACCATTTCGCAGCGGAGAACGTCGCCGCCCTGGAGCGCCTGGCGCCACTCGCCGACGGTATCGCCGCGCTCGTCGGCTTCGCGGAACCGTCGCCCGACCACGTCGTGCGTCGACCCGACAGCCCGGCGCGACGCCCGGTCCACAACTCGGCCGCGTTTCTGAGTAACCGGCAGATCGAGGCGGTCTACCGCAAGAACCGCCTGCCCAATTACGGCGTCTTCGACGAGGTCAGGTACTTCGAACCCGGTGTCGAGCCGCTGGTCGTCGAGGTCGCCGGCGCCAGCGTCGGCGTCACCATCTGCGAGGACGTGTGGGAGCCCGGGCCGCCTGCGGAGCTGGAGGCAGACGCCGGCGCGCAGCTCATCCTCAACCTTTCCGGCTCGCCGTACCTGCGCGGCAAGGGCGTCGATCGTGAGCGGATGTTCGCGGCACGCGCGCGTGCCCACGGGGTCCCGTTCGCCTTCTGCAATCTCGTCGGGGGCCAGGACGAGCTCGTCTTCGACGGGCACAGCTTCGTCGTCAACGCAAACGGTGAGGTTGTCGCCAGGGCGCGACAGTTCGAGCACGATCTGTTGGTCTGGGAGCTCGGCGGGCAGAGCGGGCGGATCGAGCAGACGCTGGCGGACCTGGACGAGGTCTACGCCGCGCTCGTGCTCGGCCTGCGCGACTACACGCGAAAGAACCACTTCGAGCATGCGCTGGTCGGCCTCTCCGGAGGCATCGACTCGGCGCTGGTGGCGATGCTCGCCGCCGATGCGCTCGGCGCCGACCGGCTCACCTGCGCCGTCATGCCCTCCCCCCACTCCAGTCCCGAAACCCAGGCCGACGCACGTGCCATCGCGCGCAACCTCGGCGCCGAGCTCGTCGAGCTGCCCATCGCAGCTGCGATGGACGCCTATGCGCAGATCCTCGACCGCGCCGGGGGCGTCGAGGGCCTCGCCGCGGAGAACGTCCAGGCTCGTATTCGCGGCAACCTGCTGATGGCGCTTTCGAACAGCCGAGGCTCGCTCGTGCTCACCACCGGCAACAAGAGTGAGATGTCGGTGGGCTACGCGACCCTCTACGGCGATATGGCCGGAGGTCTCGCGGTGATCAAGGATGTGCCCAAGCAACTCGTCTACCAGCTCGTCGAGCACCGCAACGAGATCGCCGGCGAGGAGCTCGTGCCGGCGTCGGTGCTCAGCCGGGCGCCGTCGGCCGAGCTTCGCCCCGACCAGCGCGACGAGGACTCGTTGCCGCCCTATGAGGTCCTCGACCGGGTGCTCGAGGGCTACATCGAGCGTGACCTCTCGCGCCAGGAGCTGGTCGATGAGGGCCTCCCCGAAGACATCGTCGCCGAGGTGCTCAAGCTCGTCGACCGCGCTGAATACAAACGCCGCCAGGCGCCGCCGGGCATCCGCATCACCTCGAAGGCCTTCGGCCGGGATCGGCGTCTGCCGATCACCAACCAGTACCGCGGCTGAGCGGCTAAGCGGAGGGCATCGGTCGCACCGCGATCGTCATCCGCACGATCGCGCAGAGGCGGCCGTCGTCGTCTGTGAGGTCGCAATCCCAGACCCACGTCGTGCTGCCGCGATGGCGCGACGTGGCTTCACAGTTGACGTGGCCCTGTGAGATTGGGCGCAGGAAGGAAGCTTGGTTGGACTGGCCCACCGCGATCAACTTCTCGTGGCGCACCGTGTCCCAGGTGGCCGCCGAGCAGACCGACTCGGCCAGGGCGGCGATCGCGCCGCCGTGGACGATGCCGAACAACTGGCAGACCGCCGCTGTGACGGCGATTCGCGCCCGCGCCGTCTCGGGGCCGACCTCCTGCCATTCGATGCCGATGAGGCCGCCGAGGCCCGCGGACGGATCTGGTCCGGATTCCATCAAGCCACTCTAGATGTCGCGGGTCGCAAGCCTGTTGCAATAGCGATCAGGCGGGGTTGTCTTTAGGTGGCACCGCGTAGGCTTTCGCCTCTGATGGCGATCACACTTGACCAGCGCGCGACCTTGCAGCTTCTACTCGAGCGCGGAAAGAGCTACTCCGACCTCGCCGCTCTCCTAGGGGTCGACGAGAGCGAGGTGCGTTCGCGCGCCCGAGCCGCGCTGACTCAACTCGGCGGCACCGATCCCGATCGCACGGTTGCGCTCACCGACTACGTCCTCGGCCAGGCGGACCCGATCGATCGCGCCGATGTCTCACGTCACCTGCGCGAGGACGCCGACGACCGCGAGCTCGCCACAGAACTGATCATCAGCCTGCGGGCGTTGTTTCCTGCGGCCGAGCTTCCCCGGCTGCCGGGCGAGCCACGAGGCGGACGTTTTGCCCGCAAGCCGTCAGCTGCCACGCGTACGCGATCGAGCTCACGCCCCGCCAGCGCGAAAAGAACACTCCCTGACTTCTCCGACCGGCGTACGCGCTTGCTTGCGGCGCTCGCAGCGGGCGCTTTGGTGCTCGTCGTCGCGGTGCTGGCCATCACCGGCGCGTTCGGCGGCGCCGGCGACGAATCCTCCGCTGCTGCGCCGCGCGAGGAGCCGACGACCGCCGCGGCTGCGGCCGAGGAGATCCAGACCGTGGCGCTGACCGCCACCAGCGGCGGCGATGCCACGGGTGAGGCCGTATTCGGCCTGGCAACGGGCGATACGCCCTACGTCAACATCGAGATCAGCGGGCTTGATCCTGCTCCAGAAGGCCAGACCTACGTGATCTGGCTGATGCTGAGCAAGAGCGAGGGCTATCCGCTCTCCCCGATCGAGGTGAGCCAGGCAGGGGCCTTCTCGAATCGCTTCGCGATCCCGTCCGCGATCCTGCCGGTCGTTGCGCGGGTGCGCTTCGTCGACGTCTCGATCGCCTCGGTCAAAGACGTGCGCAGACTCGTCGGCGATGCGATTCGCGACCAGGCTCTGGTGCTCGAGAAGCCCGGCGACACGGTCTTGCTCGGAGAGATTCCCGTAGCTCAGCAGAGCGCCGATGCGGGCGGCGATGCGGGCGGCGGCGGCGAGGGCCAGGCGCCGACAGGCGGCGACTAGTCGAGCAGCTTGCCCGGGTTCATGATCCCGGCCGGGTCGAGGCGCTCCTTGACCGCGCGCAGGGCTTCGAGCCCGACCGCGCCCACCTCAGCCTGCATGTATGCGGCGTGATCGCGCCCAACTGCGTGATGGTGGGTGATCGTCGCGCCGACGGCGACGATCGCCTCACAGGCCGCCGTCTTCACCGCACGCCACTGCTCGAGCTCTTCGCCGCTGCGAGCGCGCGAGATGAAGGTGAAGTACAGCGACGCTCCGTCGCGGTAGGCGTGTGAGAGATGGCACATGACGATGCCCGGCGTTCCCTGAGCCTTCATCGCCACGTCGAGAGCGCTGCCGACCGCGCGATAGAGGTCGTCGAGCCGCGACCACGTATGCGAGCTCTCCAGCGTCTCGACGAAATAGCCGAGGTCGATGAGTTCGTCGCGCAGGTGGGGACCGTCGAAGCGCCCATGCTCCCAGGCCCTGCCGGGTGCCTCACCCAAGGCTACGGCGCCACCGCCGCGCAGCAGGGTTGCCGATTGCGACCGTCGTCGCTCGACCGACTCTCGCTCGCCTTCCCAACCGCAGATCACGAGGCAGCCGGCACTGCGCCGGCGTAGGCGCAGATACCCGTCGAACAGCGCCCGCTTCAAGCCGGAGGTCGACGAGAGCCCGAGTGAGATCCGCGTCTCGGCTTCGTCGGAGAGCCGAGTGACGTCGGGCAGCATGTCCGCTTGAGCCAGGTTGCGGACAAGCTCCCGGCCGCCGGCGAAGTCCTCGGCGATCCAACCCTCGTAACGCCGCACGGGCGGTGC
>JBKJXG010000107.1:0-8362 GCA_046716525.1 Solirubrobacterales bacterium | reverse complement strand
GAGCTCAGCCGAGCCCGCCTCCTCGCCCTGGTCCATCTCCTCGGGATCGCGGTTGGACAGCTTGCCGTACCCGTCGAAGCTGCGGACGCGAAAATAGACATCGCCCTGCGACTCATAGGCGTGGCCGCCATCGATCAGCGCCTCGATCAAGGCAACGATCTCAGGCACGGTTTCGGTGGCCAATGGCTCGGCGTCGGGGCGCCCGACCCCGAGGGCCTCGGTGTCGGCGAAGTAGAGCCGCGTCATCTCGGCGGCGTAGGCGGCGGAGTCGACTCCGGCGACACGGGCGGCATCGTAGATTTTGTCGTTGACGTCGGTGACGTTGATCACGAGCTTGGGCTCATAGCCCTGATGGGCGAGGAAGCGCCGCAGCAGCGTGAAAACGACGAACGGCCGGGCGTTGCCGACGTGTATGCGCGAGTACACGGTCGGGCCGCACGCGTAGATGCCCACCTTCGGCGGCTCGCGGGGCTCGAGCGCAACAGGTGCGCCGCCAAGCGTGTCCTTGATCACCACCTCGCGCATCGGCTGCATGCTATTCGCGGCGGTGTTCGTGACCAGATCGAGGCGATAACCGCGCAATTTGCGACACCGAACGGTCACACGAACACGGTCCCGCCCGGAGCTGGCGCTAACGTGCGCGGCGCGATGTCGAGTCCTTCGGTGGGGCAGGGGACGGCCTCCCTTCATGAGCAGCGTTCACGGCGCGCCCTCGAGGCGTTCGCCGAGTTGCCTGGCCGCTATCTCGGCGCCGCTGACGATTTCGACGCGACGTTCGAGATCCGCTTGGGCGACGTCGGTCGCACCTGGCAGGTGCGCCTGAATGGCCCGCAATGCTCCGTTCGTCCCTCGACCGCCCGCGAACCCGACGTGGTCATCGGAACCGACGCCTCGACGTGGCTTGCATTGCGCGAGGGTCGCCTCTCGGGCCTCGAGGCGTTCTCACAGCGGCGCCTCTACGCTCGCGGCAACCTCGATTTGGCATTGGGCTTCGAGGGCATGTTCCATCTGCCAGGCGGCCGCGAACCGCTGCTTCATATCGCCCGTACGCCGACCTGCCACGCCGGCGTCACATCACTGATAGCCGGCTGTGGGCGCGAGCAGGTGATCTGCCTGCACGGCCTCGGCTCGAACAAGGCATCGTTCTTCGAAACGGTTGCCGAGCTTGCGCGCGAGCACACCGTTCACGCGCTCGACTTGCCCGGCTTCGGCTCCTCGGACAAGCCGGCCCGAGGCACCTACGACGCGGCCTGGTTCGCCGAAGCGGTCACGAGCTACATGACCGCACGCGGGATCGAGCGCGCGCACCTCCTCGGCAACTCAATGGGCGGCCGGATCGCGATCGAGGTCGGCTTCCGCTATCCCGAACGAGTCTCGAGCCTGAGCCTGCTCGCCCCCGCCCTCGCCTTTCGCCGCCGCCACCTCGCGCGCCTGGTCCGGCTGCTGCGACCCGAGCTGGCGGCTATCCCCCACCCCGTGCGCGAAGCACTCGTCCGCGAGCAGTTCATGGACCTGTTCGCCGACCGCGAGCGACTGGACCCCGCCGCTGCCGAGATCGCGGTCGACGAGTTCTGCCGCAGCTACCGCTCGCGAGCCGCGCGTGTCGCTTTCTTCGCGGCCGCTCGCAACATCTACCTCGACGAGCCCTACGGGGAGGACGGCTTCTACGCACGGCTTGCCCAGCTCGAGCCACCCGCCCTGTTCATTTGGGGAGAGCAGGACCGGCTGATCCCGCCGGCCTTCGCGCGCCACGTCGCCGACGCGTTGCCGAGCGCCAGCCAGCAGATCCTCGTCGAATGTGGCCATGTGCCTCAGGTCGAGCTCCCGGAGCTCACCAACGCGCTAATTCAGACGCAGATCGCCGCGGCCACGCCAGCGGCCACCGCAGCGACCGAGCGCAGCGCCGGCGTCATCTCGCGAGTCCTACGCCGCACCGGCTGACCCGGCAAATCGACCTGTAGGGGTAAGCTCGACGGCGATGGCTGAACCGACCACGCTCGGCGAGCAGGCGAAGCGAAACGGCGGCTCGCATGCTGCCGAAGGCAGCGGGCACGCAGCGAACGGTCACCTTGGTCCGGTCGGTGCGTTTGCGCGGGCCGGCAGCAACTCGGTCGCGCGCGCGAGCAGCGGCCTGCTTGGCGTCGGCCGCAGGGCGACGGGGCAGGTACTCGGCGCAGCGGCAAGGCGCGCGAAGAAAGCGCTCAGCGCCGACCTCGACGATCGCGATCCCGATTTCATCCGCGAGCAGCTGCCGCTGTCATGGCTCGCGGCGACGCTGTGGTATCGAGCCGAGGTGCGCAACATGGGCAACGTTCCCGAAGAGGGCGCCGCCTTGCTCGTCGGTAACCACTCCGGCGGCAACATGTCGCCGGAGGTGATCGTGCTGCCACTCGCCTTCACCACCTACTTCGGCGCCGAGCGGCCCTTCTACCAACTCGCCCACAATCTCGTTCTCGCCTCGCCGGTGGGGCCCTACCTGAAGCGCTTCGGGACGATGGCCGCCTCCCATCACCACGCCGAGCAGGCGCTGCGCTCGGGCGCCGCCGTGCTCGTCTTCCCGGGCGGGGACTTCGAGGTCCATCGCCCATCGTGGCAGCGCAACAAGACCGACTTCGGCGGGCGCAAGGGCTTCATCAAGCTGGCGCTTGCCGAAGGCGTGCCGATCGTTCCCGTCGTCACCTGCGGCGGACAGGAAACCGCGCTGTTTCTCAGCCGCGGCGAGTGGCTGGCGAAGCTGACTCGGGTCGATCAGCTCTTCAGGCTCAAGGTGCTGCCGATCTCGCTGGCGCTGCCGTGGGGGCTCAACATCGGCGACATGCTGGGCCACATCCCATTGCCGGCGAAGATCACGATCGAGGTCTTGGCGCCGATCGATGTCGCCGAGCAGTTCGGCCCCGAACCCGATCTCGACGAGGTCTACGACCACGTCCACCGGCTGATGCAGGAAGCGCTCGACAGCCTCGCCGCCGAGCGGCGCTTCCCCGTGATCGGCTAGCGCAGATGCGCCTCAACCAGTCGATAGTCGTCTCGGCCCCGACGAAGCTGGTCTGGGACTACATCGTCAATCCTGACAACGCGCTGCACTTCATGTCTGGGGTGACCCGCTGGGAGGTCGTTGGCGAGCAGCGAATCGGCCTCGGCGCCCGCTATCGGATGCTGATCAGGGCCGGCTCGGCCGAGACGGGCGGACTGATCGAGGTGGTCGAGTTCACCGAACCGCGCGACATGGCCTGGTCGTCGGTGACAGGGATCGACCAGCGCGGGCGCTGGCGGCTGCGAGTTACCGACGACGGCCGTACACGGGTCGAGCTTCGCTTCGCCTACGGCGTCGCCGGGGCCGGCATCACCGGCTACATCGCCGAGCACGTCGCCGCGCCCGGCTTGCGCCGTGACCTGCGCCGCTCCCTCCAGCAACTCAAGCGCGCGGTCGAACACGAGCAGCTTCGCGACGACGCTGCCAGGCGGCGCTCCGAACGCGAAGCGGTTACGAACTAGCTCGGGCACGCGCGGTCGCACCCGGGAGCAGGGAGATTGATCAACGATTGTCGTTGACGGATCCCAAAGCTCGGCTGGTCAGGCCTTCTTGCCGTCTTCGAGTGGCCGTCGATGCCCACGGGGTGGCATCTCACACCTTGGCTCGCTTGCCGGAAGCTACCCGGCACCGTTGAACGGAAACTAGGCCAGCTCGCGCTTGAGAACCTTGCCGGTGGCGTTTCGCGGCAGCGAGTCGAGTACTTCGGTTTCGCGGGGGACCTTGTAGCCGGCCAGGTTCTTCTTCACGTAGGACTTGACTTCGTCCTGATCGAGGCTGGCGCCGTCGTTGAGCACCACGAAGGCTTTCAGCCGCTGGCCGAACTCCTCGTCGTCGACCCCGATCACGGCCACCTCCTTGACCGCGTCGTGGTTCGCGAGCAGATCTTCGACCTCGCGCGGGAACACGTTCTATCCGCCGGAAACGATCATCTCGTCGTCGCGCCCGTCGATGAACAGCCTTCCCTCGTCGTCGAAATGGCCAACGTCGCCAGACGAGAGCAGACCCTCGTACTCGTCCTTTCCACCGCCGCCCGTATAGCCCTCGAACTTCATCTCGTTGCCGACGAAGACGCGGCCACTTTCACCCTCCGCGACCTCACCCTTGCCCTCGGTGTCGACGATCTTGACAACGGTCCCGCGCGGCGGCTTGCCGGCCGTGCCGGGCGCCGCGCGCAGGTCCTCGGGCACCGCGATCGTCGCCCAGGCCACCTCGGTCGAGCCGTAGAGGTTGTAGAGGTTCTCGCCGAAGTGATCCATCCACTTCGTCGCCAGCTCCCCGGGCAGCGCTGAGCCGCTCGCCGCCGTCACTCTCAGGCTCGGCAGGTCGTACTTGCCCAGAGTCGCTTCGTCGAGCTGGAGAATTCGCTGCATCATCACCGGGACGACGACTAGGGCGGTGGCGCCCTCATCCTCGATCGCCTTCAGCGTCGCCTCGGGGTCGAACTTCCGCTGCAGCACGTAGGTCGAGTTCAGCGCCAGCCCGAGCGAGAAATGGGCGAAGCCCCAGGAGTGAAACAGGGGTGCGGCGATCATCGTCTTCTCATGGGCTTTCAGCGGGATGCGCGAGAACAGGGCGGCGAGCGGGGCCAGCGTGTCTGGCGAGGAGCGCTGGGCACCCTTCGGCGTTCCCGTAGTGCCGGAGGTGAGGATGATGAAGCGGCTCGACTCGCGAGGAGGGTCGAGGTCATCGGCCGAGCCGGCGTCGATCAGCTCCTCGATCGTCGTGTTCGAGCTGGTGTCGCCGTCGGTCCACGAGACGTAGTTGCGCGTCTCCTCCTTCGCTTCGCCGAGCAGATCGGCGAACTCCTCGTCGTAGATCAACGCCGCCGGGCCCTCGCGCTCCATCACATCGGCCAGTTGCGGACCGGAGAAGGCCGTGTTCATGTAGAGCCCGTTGGCGCCGAGCTTGGAGATCGCCAGCGTCGCCTCGACGAAGCCGCGGTGATTGCGAGCCATGATCGCGACTCCGTCACCTTCCTTGACGCCCTCGTCGCGAAGCGAGCGGGCCAGGGCGTTGGACCGATGCTGGACATCGGCGAAGCTGATCGGCCCAATCTCGTCGATCAGCATCGTCTCCTCGCCGCTGGTGACCACTGCAGCAGCGATCCCCGCCGCCGGCGAGGCACCCCAGCGGCGCAGCTCGCGCCCGACGCGGGCAAGCTTGTCGGGGCGGATCGGACGAATGACGCCGGCAGCGGCAAGCGTCTTCAGGTTGAAGGGCAGGTCGGGCAGCGCTCCGAGCGAGCCGAGCTGGACCTTGCGAGCGAGGGCGCGGGTGGAGTCGAGGTCGAATGCCATCGCACAAGCCTATGCGAGCGAGCGTCCGCTACGCGTCGATCGATGCGACCGCGATGCAGGCGATGCCCTCGCCACGCCCGATGAAGCCCATGCCCTCGTTGCTGGTCGCCTTGACGCTGACCGGCGCCGCGAGCACCTCGGAGAGATTGCGCTGCATCTGCTCACGATGCGGGGCGAGCTCAGGGCTCTCGCAGATGACGCTGACGTCGACGTTGACCACTGGGCCGTTGAGCATCCCGATGACAGTCCGCATCAGGTCGAGCGAGTCGGCGTCGCGCCAGCGCTCCTCGGTCGGCGGGAAATGAGTGCCGAGATCGCCAAGAGCGGCCGCCCCCAGCAGGGCGTCGATGACGGCGTGGGCGACGACGTCGGCGTCGGAGTGCCCTTCCAGCCCCGCCTCGTGTTCGACCTCGACGCCGCCGAGGACGAGTCGAGAGCCTTGTGCAAAGCGGTGACTGTCGTATCCGATCCCGACCCGGCTCATGCCAGGGGCTCCAGCCGGCGCCGGCGCCGCTCGAACACGCACAGCTCATCGACTCCCCAGGCGCGCATCTTCTCCACCGCCCGATCGTATTCGTGGCCGACGTGCTCGGGGACGTGGGCGTCGGAGGAAAGCGCGAAAGCCGCGCCCGCCTCGACACACATCTCGGCGAAGGCATCGCTGGGGTAGAGCTCGCCCACGGGCTTGCGCCAGCCCGCGGTCGAAACCTCGACCGCGATCCCGACTTCGGCGATCGCCTCGACTACCGGCTCGTAGTAGACGCGCGGGTCGCGCTCAGGCGCCGGGCGCCGGGCGCCCCAAATCTTGACCAGGTCCGGGTGGGCGAGGATGTCGTAGAGGCCGGTGCGGATCGCCCTCGTGAGCGTCTCGAAGTAGAGCTGCCAAACGCGATCCGGATCGGGGATCGCGTCCCAGATGTCATACACGTCCCAGTCCACCGCTCGATCTCGAATGAAGTGGACTGAGCCGACGACGTAGTCGAACTCGTGGGCGCCGAGGACGTCGGCGATTCGGTCCTCGCGGCCGATCAGGTAGTCCATCTCGATCCCGAGTCGCAGCGGAGTCGCCCGGACAAACTCGCAGTACTGGGCGAGATCATCGCGGGCGTTGTCGCGCCAGGACGGGTGATCCCAGATGTCCAGGGACTGCGTGAAGCGATCGACGTGCTCGGAGACTCCCAGCTCCTCGATCCCGGCGGCCTCTGCGGCCTCGAGATAGCGCCCGACGTTGGCCTTGGTGAAGTACTGATCGGGCGAAGCGTCCGGCTCGTCGGGTCGCAGGTGCAGGTGGTAGTCGGTGAGCACGCTGGGAGCCTAGCCACTGGCGGCGGGGCCGCCGGGTAGGTTCCCGACATGGTCCACATGCGGATCGTGGTTCCGGCCAACCACAGCAAGGAAGTGCTCGACCTGCTCTGCGAGAGCGAGTCAACCACCAACGTGATCCTGCTCGAACGCGCCGCGCATAAGCCCGAAGGCGACGTGATCCTCTGCGACGTCGCCCGCGAGGACGCCAGCGTGATCGTCTCGGACCTCCGCGAGCTCAACATCGACAAGGAGGGATCGATCGCGATCGAGAACATCGACTCCGCGATCTCGGAAGTTGCCGTCAAGGCCGAGCGTGCCGCTCGCGGGCACCCCAGCGACGCGGTCGTCTGGGAGGAGGTCGAGGCCCGCACGTCGGAGAACATCGAGCTCTCCGCGACCTTCCTCGCCTTCATGGCGATCGCCTGCGTGATCGCGTCCGTCGGCATCTACCTCGACTCGCCGATTCTGATCGTCGGAGCGATGATCGTCGGGCCGGAGTTCGGGCCGATTGCCGGGCTCTGTGTCGCCTTGGTGCAACGCCGCCGCGACGTCGCCAGGCGCTCCTTCGCGGCGCTCGCAGCCGGCTTTCCAGTTGGGATCGGGGCAGCGCTGCTGTTCGCGTTGGCCATCCGCGCGGTCGGGCTGACGCCAGATGACTTCCTCTCCTCCGAACATCCGCTGACCGACTTCATCTCGGACCCCGACGCCTTCTCCGTCATCGTCGCCTTCGTCGCCGGCGCCGCCGGTGTGCTCTCGCTCACCTCGGCAAAGTCGGGGGCGCTGATCGGAGTACTCGTTTCGGTGACGACGATTCCGGCTGCCGCCAACATCGGCGTCGCCGCCGCCTACGCCGACTGGTCGGAGTTCGGCGGCGCTGCGCTTCAGCTCGCAGTCAACCTCACAGCGATCCTGCTCGCGGGCGTCGGTGTCCTCTACCTCCAGCGCCTGCTCTACGTGCGGCGCCGTCGCGCCCATCTCAGCGACTCGGCGCGCACGGCGGCGGGCCTGCCGTTGGGGCGCAGCCGTCGCGCCGGTAGTCGCAGCGGGCCGGACCCGGAATAGCCCTGCCTCGGGCGTCAGGTCCGCTCGTTCAAGACCAGGTCTGCATGGCGGAGATCGGCGGCGGTGGTCACTTTGAAGTTCTCCGCTGTCGTGGGCTCGATTAGAACCGTCGCCCCACTCGCCTCGACCAGCATCGCGTCGTCAGTAGCCGCCGCGACGCTCGCCGGGTGGCCGGCATGGGCGGCGCGCAGGGCGTCGGCACGAAACAGCTGCGGCGTCTGTGCCGCCCAGAGCTCGCTGCGGTCCTCCGTTGCGACGATCGCGCCGTCGCGTCTGGCGCGCTTGATCGTGTCCGTGATCGCCGCAGCCGGAACTACCCCGCCCGCGTCAGAACGTTCGACCAAAGTCGCGACCAGGGCATCGATCAACTCCACCGTCACCAACGGCCGAGCCGCATCGTGAACTGCGATCAACTCGGTCGCCGGCGCCGCTGCAAGCGCCCCGCTCACTGACTCAGCCCGCGTCGCGCCCCCGGTAACGACCTCAACAGCAAGCAGCGCATCGGCCGCAACCTCCCGCACCTCCGCCTCGAAGCCCGCCGGAGCCGCAACCACCACGGACTCGAACGAGCTCGAACGCGCAAACGCCTCCAGCGACCACGCAAGAAGCGGCCTGCCCCCGACCTCAACCAGCGCCTTGGGGCCGCCGGCTCCGAGTCTCTCTC
>JBKJXG010000106.1:0-2738 GCA_046716525.1 Solirubrobacterales bacterium | reverse complement strand
TCCTCGTCCAGCGCTCGGTCATGGACCGCTTCATGGAGCTGCTGGTGGAGGCCGTCGCCGACGTCCGGGTCGGCGACCCGCTGGATCCGCAGACCCAGATGGGCCCGCTGATCTCGGCCGGCCAGCGCGAGAGCGTCGGCTCGTATGTGGGCGACGGCGCGCCCGTGGCCTTTCGCGGCCACGCGCCCGACGGCCCCGGGTTCTGGTTCCCGCCGACCGTGCTCGCGCCGGTCTCGAACGACGATCGCGCCGCGCGCGAGGAGATCTTCGGCCCGGTCGCCTGCGTGATCCCCTTCGACGACGAGGCAGAGGCCGTGCGGATCGCAAACGACACGATCTACGGCCTCTCGGGCTCGATCTGGACTCGCGATGGGGCCAAGGCACTGCGGGTGACGCGGGCGCTCGACACCGGAGTGGTCTCGATCAACTCCAACAGCTCGGTGCGAGTGACGACACCCTTCGGCGGCTTCAAGCAATCGGGGGTCGGGCGCGAACTCGGGCCCGACGCGCTCGATCACTACACCGACGTCAAGAACGTCTTCTACGCGACAGGGGGAAGCTGATGGCAGGAAGGCTCGAAGGCAAGGTCTGCGTGATCACGGGAGCAGCCAGCGGCATCGGCGCCGAGTCGGCTCGGCTGTTCATGGCCGAGGGAGCGAAGGTCGCCGGCGCCGACATCAGCGATGGCGCGATCGGCGACCTCACGCTGGAGGTCGACGTCACCGACGAAAGCCAGGTCGCCGAGATGTACGAGCGCGTCCGCGACGAGCTCGGAAGCATCGACGTGCTCTTCAACAACGCCGGCATCAACCCCGTCGACGACACCTCGATCATCGAGGAGCCACTCGAGGCGTGGCAGCGCGTTCAGGACGTCAATGTGCGCGGCATCTTCTTCTGCTGCAAGCACGGCATCCCCTACCTGCTCAAGAACGAGCCGGCCGGAGGCTCGGTGATCAACACCGCTTCGTTCATCGCGATCATGGGTGCCGCCGTCTCGCAGATCTCCTACACCGCCTCGAAGGGAGCGGTCCTGGCGATGTCGCGCGAACTCGGCGTCGAGTTTGCGCGGCGCGGCGTCCGCGTCAACGCGCTGTGTCCCGGGCCGATCAATACGCCCCTGCTGCAGGAGCTTTTCGCCGCCGATCCGGCCAAGGCCGCGCGCCGGCTCGTGCATCTGCCCATGGGCCGCTTCGGCGAGCCCGACGAGATCGCCAAGGCCGCGGTCTTTCTCGCCTCCGACGAGTCCTCCTACATCACCGCGACAGCGTTCATGGTCGATGGCGGGCTCTCCGGGGCCTACGTCACGCCGGACACGGGCGAGTAGCGGCTTTCGAGCGAGCGCGCCGTCGCGGCGTGCGGTTTGTCGTTTGACGCGGACAATCCCCCCCCGCTTAGCCTGGCACCGGGGTAAGCCAAGGGAAGGAAACCGAATGCGCATATTCAAGGTTGCCCTCGCCATTCTCGTAGCCGCGGCAATGGGGTTCGTCGTCCTGTCGTCTGCGCTCGCTGAGCGCGGCGGCACCAAGGGCCCCAAGTTCCAGCTGTTCGGGACGGCCACCGACAGCGTCGACCCCGAGAACGCCACCAACGAGGTCCTGAAGATCAACAACACCTCCGACTTCGGAGGTGCCAGCCGAGATCTTCACAAGAACACGCAAGCCGAGGAGATCGACAACCAGGTGCAGCTGAAGTACTTCATCGCAGGTACCAAGACCTGCATCCTGGGATCACCGCGAATCCAGCTTGCGATTGACCGCGATGGCGACGGCAACCGCGACGGCAACGCGTTCGGCTACCTGGGAGACAAGCCCTTTGGCGGTCTCTGCCCGCCAAACGCCTGGACGCTCGAGGACATGACGAACGCTCAGCAGAAGTGGGATCTGTCTCAGCTCGGCGGCGGGATGACGCTGTCGTGGGATCAGATGGAGGTCTTCCTTCGCACGGCGTCCCCCAACTACCAGATCCTCAGAGGCACGCTCGTCGAGGACCCCGGCGTCGGACCGGGCTCATCCGGCATCACCTATTTCGACAACATCGTGATCGGCAACCGCACCATCAACGATCACTCCGACACCGCGGGTCACTAGCCCGGGTTTCCCGCTGGAGGCGGCTCGGGCACCAGGCCCGGGCCGCCCTTCGCGGATGCCGAGCCGGCGGTCGGCTGCGATCGACGACTCGCCAGCTCAAGGAACCGACCACAGAGCTCACGACCGAGCTCGTTCCAGGCCCCGATGCGCTCGCTCGTCGCGGCGTGCATCGCCTCTGGGTCGAGACCGATGCGGATAGCGTCAGGATCGGTTCGGTAGTCATCGATCCAATGTTCCGCGTCGAAGGCCGAGACCTCGGCGTGAAACTGGATCCCGTAGGCGTTCGTGCCGAGGCGGAAGGCCTGCACGCAGACCGAATTGCGCGCGAGCGTGACCGCGTCGGGCGGCGGCACGCACTCGTAGCTGTGCCAATGAAATGCCTCGAAGCCGGGAGCGAGTGCGCCAAGTAGGGAATCGTCGATTCCCTCTGGCGTGAGCTCGACCTGCCGCCAGCCGATCTCGGGCGTCGCAGCGCGCCTGACCTCGCCACCCGCGGCGACTACCAGCAGCTGAGCGCCGAGACAGACCCCGAGCAGCGGCACCTCGTGCGCCAAAAGCTCGTTCAGCAGCGTCTTCTCGGCGGCCATCCAGGGATGCTCTGAGTCTTGGTCGGGGTGCATCGCACCGCCGAAGCTGATCACCGCGTCGTAG
>JBKJXG010000105.1:0-6385 GCA_046716525.1 Solirubrobacterales bacterium | reverse complement strand
TGCTCCTCTTTCATCACGATCCACTACACGCCGACGAGTTCCTCGACGAGTTTCATGCCTCGGCGCGGCGCCGGTGGCAGGAGCTTGGCGGCGATGCGGTC
This sequence comes from Solirubrobacterales bacterium, assembly GCA_046716525.1. Lineage (GTDB taxonomy): Bacteria > Actinomycetota > Thermoleophilia > Solirubrobacterales > 70-9 > WHSW01. Next base: position 6,284 of record JBKJXG010000105.1, on the reverse strand, counting down.
GAGATCGACATGGGCATGGAGGGCACTGAGCTCGTGATCGACGCGACTGTCCCGACTGTCCACGCCTGAGCAGCGGCTGTTTCGACCAGCGGTACAAGGCAACGCACCGCAAGTTTCGACATCGGGATAACGAACTCCGTCGCCCTCGCGCCTACCGTCGGTCGCGATTCTGCAAACCGAGCCGCCGCCTCACGGATGGTGAGCAAGGAGGACGTGAGAAAGATGACCAAGAGGGTGGGTCTCGGCGCTGTGATGGCGCTGACTGCATTCCTGGCCTTGCCGGCGGTGGCAAGTGCTCAGGGAGGCGCAGTCGACATCGTGAAGGGCGAGCTCGACATCACCTGGGTGATGGTCGCGGCCGTGCTCGTCTTGTTCATGCAGGCCGGCTTCCTGCTGCTCGAGATCGGCTTCTCGCGACAGAAGAACGTCGGCGCAGGCGTCGCGAAGGTGCTGATCAACCTCGGCGTCGTAACGCTGGCGTGGTGGGCAGTCGGCTTCGGGATCTCGTCGCTGACAGGCAACAAGATCTTCGGCACGGAAGGATTCTTCTTTCACGACGGCCAGGAGATCGCCGGCGTCACCGTCGGTGGCGGCGACACCGCGCTGATGTTGTTCGGCATGTTGTTCTGCGCAGTCTCCTTGGCGATCGTGTGGGGAACGACCCTGGAGCGAATCAAGTTCTCTGCATATGCGATCTACGCCGCAGTCTTCGGCGCGGTCATCTATCCGCTCGTCGCTCACGGGGTCTACGGCGGCGGAGTGCTCGCTGACATCGGCGGCAAGCCCGTGATGGACTTCGCCGGCTCGTCGGTCGTCCATCTCACCGGCGCAGTCGGCGCCCTTGCGGCGCTGCTGTTGCTCGGTCCGCGCATCGGCAAGTACGCAGCCGATGGAACGCCGCGGGCGATCCCGGGGCATTCGATGCCTCTAGTCGGGCTCGGCGTCGCGATCCTGTGGGTCGGTTGGTACGGCTTCAACGCCGGCTCCACCTTCGGCACTACGGACAACTTCTTCGCCGAAGTTGCCCTCAACACGCAGCTCGCGGCCGCGGCCGGCGCAGTCGCAGCGGCACTGGTCATCTACCTCAAGGGCAAGTCGGTCGACGTCGGCATGGTCGGCAACGGCGCGATTGCCGGCCTCGTCGGGATCACGGCGCCATCGGGATACGTCGAGTTCTGGGCCGCCCCGATCATCGGCGCGGTTGCCGGCGTGATCGTCGTCTTCGGCGTGCTCGCGATCGACAGGAAGCTCGACGATCCGGTGGGTGCGCTCTCGGCGCACGGCCTCGCCGGCATCTGGGGAACCCTGGCGATCGGTCTGTTCGCCTCGCCGCGGTTGATCCTCGATGGCGCCGCGCCAGGCATGTGGTACGGGATCACCGGCGATGCATCGTTCGCCTCCACGGTCGGCCAGCTAGCGGTGCAAGCCGTCGGCGTCGCTGCGATCTTCGCGCTCGTGTTCGCCCTCTCCTACGCGACCTTCTTCGTCATCAAGATGACGATCGGGTTGCGGGTCTCCGAGGAGGAGGAGCTCGCCGGGCTCGACATCGCCTCGCACGGCATGTACGGCTACCCGGAATCGTTCATTCCCCCGGAGGAGTACCCCGGTGGCGACAGCCGAGAGCCATCGCCGATACGACCGCCGGCAGTGGCAGCGACAATGACGGTCGACACGCCCCCCCAGGCGTAGGAAGGAGGTGACGCGATGAAGAAAATCGAGGCATACATCCGCCACGAGGCATTCGAGCCGATCAGAACCGAGCTGCTCGAGAAGGGCTTTCCCTCCCTCTCGATCGCCGAGGTCAAGGGCTCGGGGCGCCAGAAGGGGATCGTCGAGACCTACCGCGGCTCGAGCTTGACCGTCAACGTGCGGCCCAAGCTCAAGATCGAGGTGGTGATCGAGGACAAGGACAAGGGCGTCGTCGTCGAGACGATTCTCAAGCACGCGCGGACCGGTGACGTCGGCGACGGCAAGATCTTCGTGATCCCCGTCGAGGAGGCGATCCGCATCCGCACGGGTGAGGAAGGCGAGCCCGTCCTGCAAGCCCATCAGGAGACCGAGATCCCGGCCTGAACCGCGACCTGAACTCAGGGCTTGGAAATGCGCGACCTGCACGCCCGCATGCTGTCGGCCCTCTCGGCCGGCGACGGGCTCAGCGGGATCGCCGAGATCGCGGCGCAAGAGGCCGGCGCGCCGGTGGCCATAGTGCTACCGGCGCGCGGCCTCGCCGCCGCTTCCACCGCCGAGGTCGACCTCAACGGACTGGCGAGCGACGCAGCGTCGCGCGAGCCCGGTGCCAAGCCGCCCGCCGGGGTCGAGAGCGTGATGGAGATCGAGGCCGGCGGCGAGATCATCGGCTTCGCGTTCGCGCTGCAGCCGGTGGGGAATGGAATGCCACGGGTCAAGGTCGACCGCGAGGAGATTCTGCACACCACGACGCTCGCCGCGCTTGCCGAGATCGCCGTGGCCGACGCTCGCGACGAAGTCGCATCGGACGTCCGCGGCTCGCTGCTGGAGGATCTGCGCGCGCGCCGCGCACGTCCCGCAGAGATCGTCAGCCGCGCCGCCCGTCTCGGCTGCGACCTGCGTCGCGGCGCGGTCGCGCTGGTCGCAGAGATTCGCTCCTCACGCCCACACCACGCTGCCGCGCTGGTCACCGGTGAGCACGAAGGCGCGATTGCCGAGCCGCTGCCCGCAGACCCGGCCCGAACACCACCGGGTGATGCGGCCGCGCCGCTGCGCGTCTACGCGATCTTGCCGGCGCGCGGCGGTGACGACGCACCCGACGCGACCGCCGCGTCGGCGAAGGCCATCGCCACCCGACTCCGCGGGCACGGCCCGGCTGCGTTCTCGTCGTTTTGTGCCGATCCGGCCGAGCTCGATCGCGCGATCTCCGAGGCGGAGCTGATGCTCGACGTGATCGCTCGCGACGAGCGCGTGGCCGACCAGCTCACCGCCGAGATCGGCAACGGCGTCTACCGCCTGCTGTTTCGGGCGATGGCCACCGACCCGGACGAGGTCAGGCGCTTCTACGAGGACACCGTCGAGCCGCTCGTCGCCCACGACAGTCAGTACCGCACCGATCTGCTCGGGACCCTGGAGACCTATCTCGCCAACGACTGCAACATGAACGCGACCGCGCGGGCCGTCTTCGCCCACCGCCACACCGTCGCCCACCGGCTCAGCCGCGTGCGCGAACTGACCAAGCTGGACCCAGCTCTCGGTGACGACCGCGAGCGCCTCGGGCTCGGGCTCAAGGCCTATCGGATCGTCGCGCCGACGCTCCCCAAATAGGTCATTCCAGCGGCTCGGGTGGCTCGATCCCGCGCTCGCGCATGCCATCTTCGATCCGCTCTATCACGGTCTCGATCACCGTTACGCGTGCGTAGCGCTTCGAATCGGCCGGGATCACCGACCATGGTGCATTCGGCTCATCGGTGCGCGCGAGCATGTCCTCGACCGCCCCGACGTATGCGTCGCGCTTGTCGCGGTTGCGCCAATCCTCGTCGGTCAGCTTCCACGCCTTCAGCGGGTTCTTCTTGCGGCGCTCGAAACGCTTGAGCTGTTCATCGAAGGAGATGTGCATCCAAAGCTTGACCAGGATCATCCCCTCGTCCGTCAGCGTGCGCTCGAAAGAGTTGATCTCGTCGTAGGCGCGCAGCCACTGCTCGCGGGTGGCGAGGTCCTCGACGCGCTCGACGAGCACCCGGCCGTACCAGGTGCGATCGAAGATCGCCATCCCTCCCCAGCCCGGCAGGTAGGGCCAGAAGCGCCAGAGGAAGTGATGCCGCTTCTCGTCGGGCGTGGGCGCCGCGAACTGATGAACCCGCACATGCCGAGAGTCGATCTCGGCAACAAGCCGCTTGATCGCGCCACCCTTTCCGCTCGCGTCCCAGCCCTCGAACAGCACGCATACGGGCGGGCCGATCTCGCGTTCGCCGATCTGCCCGCCGAGGGTGAGCCGCAGGTGGGACACCCGCGCCCAGGCCCTCTCGAGCTGGAGCGTCTCCTCCTTGCGCGAGAGCGATTGCGAGAGGTCGAGTTCGTCGAGGCGTCCCATCAGGCTCCAGGATATGCGAGGGCGATCGGCACCTTGGGGCCTGGCGGGGGCGGCTCTTCCTCGAGGATCTGCAGTGCAATCGGAAACAGCAGTGTCGCCAAGAAGACCATGATCAGCCCAATCGCGATGACCCACTTCGACTTCATGCCGTGGCCCCAGGCCGCAACGAAGAAGCCCACGCCCATGAGTGCGAGGTAGGGCCCGATCGAGTCCGGCAGGATTGTCGCGACGACGCTGAGAACGGGCACCCCGTCATTATCTAACGCAATGCCCGTCCAGCAACAGTCAACCGTCGCCGAAGTCAAGGCCGGGCTCGAGCGCGCCGGCTATCTGGCCGACGAGCCCGCCGCCCTGGTCGCGTTCCTCGCGCAGGAGCTCGGCAAGCCGATCCTGACCGAGGGGCCGGCAGGCGTCGGCAAGACCGAGCTGGCCAAAGCACTGTCCCGAGCCACCGGCCGCAAGCTGATCCGCCTGCAGTGCTACGAGGGCCTCGACGAGTCGAAATCGCTTTACGAATGGAATTACCGCAAGCAGCTGCTTCACATCCAGGCCGCCCCCAACGACCCCCCCGTCCCTGATTTCACCCCCCGCACCCCCGCAGCCGAAGGCGAGGAGTTGGCGGGAGTTGTTCCGGAGTTGGCGGGAGACGTTCCGGCGGTGCCGAATGTCGTTCAGGACATCTTCACCGAGGACTTCCTGCTCACCCGCCCGCTGCTCGAGGCGATCGCGTCGACCGAGCCAGTCGTCCTCTTGATCGACGAGATCGACAAGACCGATCAGGAGTTCGAGGCGATGCTGCTCGAGGTCCTCTCCGACTTTCAGATCTCGATCCCCGAGCTCGGCGTAATCGAGGCCCGTACACATCCGATCGTCGTCCTCACCTCGAACAACTCACGCGAGCTGACCGAGGCGCTCAAGCGCCGCTGCCTCTACCTCTGGCTCGACTACCCGGAGGTCGAGCGCGAGATGGAGATCGTCCGCCTGCACGCTCCCGATCTCGACGAGAAGCTCGCCCGGCGCCTGGTCGAGGTGATCCACACGATCCGCCAGCTCGACCTGAAGAAGCCGCCCTCGATCGCCGAGTCGATCGACTGGGCGCGGGCGCTGTTGCTGCTCGGCGCCGACGACATCGACAGCGAGGTGTTCACGCAGACGATGTCGATCATCGTCAAGCACCGGACCGATATCGATTTGGTCGCCGAGCGCGTCGGGGTGCAGCTCGGTCCGGTCGCAGGCCTGCAGGGCGAAGCGACGGGCTAGCCGTGACTACGGCTGCGCTGCCTACCGGGTACAGCCTGGCGGAGGGCCCTCCGGCCGAGGCCGACTAACAGGTGTTGCGCGAAGAGGCCGTAATCCTCGGCGATCTTGAACTCCGCCTCGCGGACTTCACCTGCGCTGCCTGCAGCGCGTAACCTCGTCCACCGTCTCTTGCGACGGCGACTTGCCGTACGAGCGCCACGCGTCGCCCAGCTCACGCAGATCGGCGTTGGCCACGCCGGACCTATGCTTGTCTCGTGACCCTACCGCCCGGGCTCGGCCCGCGAATCGCGATTTTTTGCGAGGAGCTGCGTGCGGAAGGCGTGCCGGTCGGGACCTCGGAGCTCCTCGACGCGTTTGCCGCCCTCGAGACGGTTTCGTGGACCGAGCGCGACGATTTTCGCGAGGCGCTGGCGGCCACAGTCGCCAAGTCGCAAGAAGACCGTCGAGTCTTCGAGCTGATCTTCGACCGCTACTTCTTTCGCGCTGCCGAGGCCGAAGCGCTGGAGCGCGAGATCCGCGAGGAACGCCGCTACGACGGCGGCGACCGGCTCTCGCTCGACGAGCTTCGCGACGCGATACGCCAGGCGATCTCCGACGGCCAGGAAGGCGAGATGCGCGATGCCGCCCGGCTTGCGATCGCGGCCTTCGGGCGTCAGGGCGAGGGCTCGGGCGTCGTCGGCGTCGATGTCCAGCGTATCCGCCGCACCCTTGGCCTCCAGGTCGGCGGGAACGACGCAGATGACGAGGGGCCGAAACTCGAGCGCGAGCAGATCCAAGAGTTCGAGAAGCATCTGCGCCGTGAGCTCGAGCGGGCGCTGATCGAGCGCACCCAGAAGATGCCCCCGGCGCGGCCGCTGGCCGAGCTCGACCGGGCACTGCCCACGAGCCCGACCCAGGATCTCGCCGCGGTGCATCGGGCCGTCACCCAGCTCAAGCGGCGCCTGGCGACGCTCGGCCATCAGCA
>JBKJXG010000104.1:0-5782 GCA_046716525.1 Solirubrobacterales bacterium | reverse complement strand
GAGCGAGTTGACTCGCTCTCCGAGCATCGCCAGGATCGCCGGCAAGACAACGAGAGCGATCAAAGCGGCGATCAAGGCGACCGCGGCGCCGCCGATGCCCATCGAGTAGAGGAAGCGCTGCGGGAAGACGAGCAGCGAGGCGAGCGCGCCGGCAACGGTTACCGAGCTGAACAGGACGGTTCGTCCTGCGGTCGCCAGCGTGCGTTTGAGCGCCGGCAGCCCGGGCCCGCTCTTCGCGATCTCCTCGCGATAGCGCGAGACGATGAACAGGCTGTAGTCGATCGCCAGTCCGAGCCCGAGCCCGGTGACGAGGTTGAGGGCGAAGATCGAGACCGAGGTGAACTCGACCGCGGTGCGCAAGACGAGGAAGGTGCAGATGATCGCCAGGCCACCGATCAGCAGCGGCAGCAGGGCGGCAACGAGGCTGCGAAAGAAAAGCAGCGAGAGCAGGAAGAGGATCGGGAAGGCGAGCAGCTCGGCCCGCGCGAGGTCGCTTTCGACGCGCTCGCCGATCTGGACGCTGGCGAGGGCGGGCCCGCCGACCTCGACTGACGGTTCATCCACCAGCGATTCCTGCAGGTGCTCCGCGGCGTCCTCGCGCTCGCCTTCGTCGGCCGGCGAGAAGCTGACCGCGATGTAGGTTGCTTCGCCGTCGTCGGAGACGAACTGCGGCGAACGCTCGTCGCCGAACCAACGGGTTCCCTGGACCTCGCTCTGGCCTTCGATCCGCTGGTTGAGCGCATCGACCTCGGCGAGCCCGGCCTGCGTGCGCACGTCGACATCGGAGACGAGGACGATCGCCCCTGTGCCGCGGTAACCGGCATCCTCGAGGCGCTCGTTGGCGATCACGCTCTCGGTGTCGGGGTCGTCGGCGCCGTAGCCGTCGAGCAACTCGGCCACCCCGCCGCCGATCGCGCCCGCGGCGACGGCGAAGACGACCGCGCCGATCACGATCCAGCGACGACGGCGTTCGGCGAATGCGGCGAGGCGGTCGAACATCAGGTGGCCCCCTTCTCGTTTGTAGGTTTCGCTGGTTTGCGAAGGCGCTTGCTTTCGCCTTCACACCAATCAGCGATGAACTCGTTCAAGGCGATCCCGAAGCGAAGCGACGAGGAGATCGAGCCCTCCTGGCCGACGGCCTTGCCGCTTTGGATCCCCCGCAGTTGCTCGGCGACGGCCTCGTGGTGAGCGCGCTTGTGATCGAGCGTGACCAGCGTCGTATCCGGCCCGCCGAAGTCGGAGAAGAAGACTTTGAGCAGGCTCTCATCGCGCATCTCCTGGATCTGAGGCGGCGCCGCAAGCCACTGCCGAAGCGCTTTGCGCCCAGAGCCCGTGAGGCTGAAAACGGTGCGTTTGCGGCCGCCATGGGGCACGGCCTCGCCGGCGATCAGGCCACCGTCGGCGAGCCGGCGCAGCTCGGGGTAGATCTGGCCGTAGGAAGCGGCCCAGAAAAAGCGCGTCGAATGGTCGACGAACTGCTTGATCTCATAGCCGGACATCGGTCGCTTGCCGAGCATTCCGAGGATTACGCAGGAGGTTGGGTTCAGCTCCATGTATCGGATAGATATATCAGACCGATACGTCTTAGGGAAGCTCGAGAAGCCCCTGAGCTCGTTTGAGCTCGAGCACTCGACCCGCGGCCTGGGCGAGGCGCTCCTCGCTGAGCTCGCCGGACTCGACCGCTGCCAGGATCGCCTCGCGGACCCCGAGCTGGTCCTGCGGCGAGCCGATCTGGAGCATGTCGGAGCCGGCGGCGAGCGCCTTCACCGCCGCCTTGGCTGTCGTGCCTGTGGCCCGGACTGCGCCTGAGCCGAGGTCGTCGGTGATCGCGGCGCCGTCGAAACCGAGCTCGTCGCGCAGCAGGCCAGTGGCCACCGGCGCGGCCAATGCGCCCGGAGTGATCGTGTCGTACGCGCCGTAGAAAGCCAGCGAAAGGACGACAGCGGGAGCGCCCTCGGCGAAGGCGGCGCGAAACGGCTCCAGGTCGCGCGACGAAAGCGAGGCAGCGTCGAGGCTGACCGTGGCCGGGCCGCGGCTCGTGTCCTGCGACGCGGCACCGAGACCGGGGAAATGAAGCGGGGCGCAGGCAAGGCCCTCGTCACGACAACCGCGAAGCGCGGCGGCAGTGAACGTCGACACTGCACCTGCGTCGTCGGAGAAGGCGCGGTCGGCTACCGGTGAGTCGAGGGTGGCGACATCGGCGACCGGAAACAGGTTGAGGTCGAAGCCGGCGTCGACCAGGGCGGCGGAGGTATCGGTCGCCCACCGCTCTGCGCCCGCAACCGAGTCGGCGTCGCCGATCAAGAGCTCGGTCTGCTCGGGAGGGAGGTCAGGTAGGGCTCGGTACTCGCCGCCTTCCTGTGAGGCGACGAGCAGCGGCTCGATGCGCTCGCCCTTGCCTGCGGCGGAGCGCAGCGCCGCGATCAGCCTCGTGCCCGTCGTCGCGTTCGCCCAGTTCTCGGACGCGACGATTATGCCGCCGATCTGGCGTTCGGCGAGCTCGTCGATGAAGGGCGCGCTCGGGTCTGTGCCCTCGAAGCCTAGGAGGAGGACCTGGTCTACGAGGTCCTCGATGCTCATTCCCGAGACGAGATCGGAGACCGGGCCCGAGAGCTCAGCCTCGATCTCGGGCTGGTCGCCGCTCTCGCCGCCGGAGCGAAACAGCAGCCAGGCGCCGACACCGAGGGCGACCACGACCGCCAGCGCGCCGGCTCGGCGGGCCATGAATGCCCGTCGCGAAGGCCACCTCGAGTCGTCCATCAGCGCTGTGATCGTATTCTCAGAGCCCGATGCCAGAGACGATCGTGATGAAGTTCGGCGGCACGTCTGTCGCCCGACCCGAGGACATCAAGCGCGCCGCGCGGCGAATCGTCGACGCGCGCGAGCGCGGCAAGCAGGTCGTCGCGGTGCTATCGGCCCGTGGCAAGACCACCGACGAGCTCGTCGCCGCGGCTTACGAGATCTCCGATCGTCCCTTGGCTCGCGAGATGGACATGCTGCTGTCCACAGGCGAGCGGATCTCCTGTGCCCTGTGTGCGATGGCGATTCACGACATGGGCCACAGCGCGATCTCGCTGACGGGCTCGCAGGCGGGAATCGTGACCGATTCCTCGCACACGAAGGCACGCATCCTCGATGTCCGCGCCGACCGCATTCGTGCCGGGCTCGACGACGAACGTGTCGTGCTCGTCGCCGGCTTTCAGGGTGTCTCGGGTGATTCCAAGGATGTGACGACGCTGGGACGCGGGGGGTCGGACACGACCGCCGTTGCGATCGCCGCCGCCCTCAGCGCCGACGTCTGTGAGATCTACACAGACGTCGCCGGGGTCTTCAGCGCCGACCCTCGTCTCGTTGCCGACGCGCGCAAGCTGACGATGGTCTCATTCGACGAGATGCTCGAGATGTCTTCCTCGGGCGCCGGGGTGCTGCAGCTGCGCGCGGTCGAGTACGGACGAAATCACGGTGTCAGGATCCACTGCCGCAGTTCGTTCGACGAAGCGCCCGGTACGCTCGTCGTCGGCGAGGAGGAGACCTTGGAGCAACCGAGCGTTACAGCCGTGACGCACGCCTACGAGGCGCGTGTGACCCTGACCGGGCTCAACGACGAGCCCGGCGTCGCCGGGCGCGTTTTCACCGCCCTCGCCGACGCCAACGTCAACGTCGACATGATCATCCAGAACGAGCCCGTCTCGGCCGACCAGAAGGCCGACCTCTCCTTCACCGTCGCCAACGAGGACCTGACCTCGGCGACCGACGTGCTCGAGCCGCTCCAGGTTGCCGGCGGCGTCGAGACCGACGCCAACATCGGCAAGGTCTCGATCGTCGGCGCCGGCATGCGCAGTCATCCGGGCGTTGCGGCGAAGGTGTTCAAGACGCTTGGCGACAACGAGATCAACATCGAGATGATCTCGACGTCTCCGATCAAGATCTCCTGCGTCGTTGCCGCCGACCGCGTTCCCGACGCTGTGGAGGCGATCCACAAGGCGTTCGAGCTCGGCGACGACGCGATCCGCGAGGAAGACCCAGCCGGCGAGCATCGCCCTCGGGTGCGCCCCGCCGAGGAGGCGATGTGAGCGCCGGCAGCTATCGGGTCGGTGTCGTCGGCGCCACGGGCGCGGTTGGCTCGACGATCCTCTCGATCCTCGCCGAACGCGACTTCCCGGCCTCGGAGGTGATCCCGTTCTCCTCCGAGCGCTCGGCGGGGACGAAGCTCGAGTTCCGCGGCGGCGAGGTCGAATGCCGCCCGCTCTCGGATGAGTCAATCCAGGGTCTCGACATCGTCCTCTCCTCGGCGGGCGGGGCGATCAGCTCGGAGTGGGCGCCTCGCTTCGTCGAGGCCGGCGCCGTCGTCGTCGACAACACGAGCTTCTGGCGCATGCATGACGACGTTCCCCTCGTCGTTCCCGAGGTCAACGCCGAGGCCGCCGAGGCGCACAACGGGCTGATCGCGAACCCGAACTGCACGACGATGGAGATGGTCGTCGCGCTGGCGCCGATCCAGCGCTCGGTCGGGATCGAGCGGCTGGTCGTCTCGACCTACCAGTCGGTCTCTGGAACAGGTCGCGAGGCGGTGAAGGAGCTCAACGAGCAGGCGCGCGCGGTCCTCGCCGGCGAGGAGCCGGCGGTGCAGACGTTCCCTCACCAGATTGCCTTCAACGTGATCCCGCAGGTCGAGACGTTCAAGGACGGCGACGACTACACGACCGAGGAACGCAAGGTGATGCGCGAGACTCGCAAGATCTTCGACGTCTCCGAGGACGAGCTGCGGATCTCGGCGACCTGCGCCCGGGTGCCGGTGGTGACCGGGCACTCGGAGTCGATCAACGTTCAGACCCGCGAGCCGCTCTCAGCCTCCGAGTGCCGTGAGTTGCTTGCGGCGGCGCCCGGGGTGATCGTCGTCGACCAGCCCGGTGAGGGCATCTACCCGCTGCCGCTCGATGGCGCCGGCCGCGACGAGGTACTGGTCGGGCGCATCCGTCGCGACCCCTCGCACGAGCGCTGTCTCAACCTCTGGGTCGTTGGCGACAACCTGCGTAAGGGCGCCGCCACCAACGCCGTCCAGGTCGCCGAGCTTCTGCACCAGCGCGACCTCGTCCGCGTCCCCGCCGGCGCCGCGTTCTAGCAAGAGCTCGTGGCCGCGGCGATCGCCTCGGCGGCGCTGATAGTCGTCGCTTCGCTGGCAGTCGGCCAGGCGGTGCTTCGCCTCGGCGGCCGGCCTGATTGGAGCTGGCTCTCCGGTCCGGTCGGCCTTGCGCTGATCCTGGTGGCAACGGGGATCGCTGCCTCGCTTCAGGCTCGGGGGACGGCGATTGCTGTGGTGGTCGGAGTTCTCGTTGGTGTCGCAACCCTCTTACACGTGCGCAAGCGTCGGTTCGGTAAGGGTCCGACGGAGCCTGCTCAGCAAGAATCGGCTTCGGCAGCGAATATCGCTGAACGTCGATCCGGCACTCCGGCGGGCCCTTACCGAGCCGACGCCCAAGCCACCGCTGCTCCGCCGAACCTTCTCCAAACCGTCGTCCCGCCGATGGGGGCCGCCTTCCTGGCGGCCCTGTTCGCTGCGTTGCCGTTTATTGCTGCGGGTTTCGTCGGCATCCTGGGGGTGGGGTTGGTGAATGACGATATGGCGTCTCACCTCCTCATTGCTGATTGGATCGATGAGCGGTTCCGGCCCGAGCCGGTGTTCATCGACCAGGGGTATCCGCTGGGGCCGCATGCGCTCGTCGCGGGCCTGTCCGCTCTGCTGCACGCGAGCTCGATCGACGTTTTCGCCGGATTGATGCTG